>CAMWRO010000024.1 GCA_947176615.1 uncultured Porphyromonadaceae bacterium | reverse complement strand
TTAAGTATCTCTTTCCAAGAGATATTGACTTTGTCAACCCCATTTTTTTGACAAAGTTTTCGGAGGTGCGGTGATTAAAAGTCTTTATCTTATTGATAATCAAAGACAACCAATCAACCACACCAAATAAGAAGTATATCCTCCCGTCAAAAAAACACGATGCCGCAAAGTGAAAACATGGATATAAAATGGCATGTCGTAAACTACATCGCCCCGACTCCGGCGCGGCGTGACAAGCCGGAATGCATCGTGGAACAGTTCAACAGGTCAGACGAAACCGGATGTCTCGAATTGTTTGCCCCGACATTTGTCGAAATGACTCAACGGGACGGAAAATGGAAACGCAAGGAGACCCCGCTGTTGTTTCATTACGTTTTCGTGCGCGGAACCGAGGGTGACGTGAAAGATTTATGCTCCCGGCCAAACGGGTTCTCTCTCATCATAAACCACACCGGTACAACCAGATACGCAACCGTCTCAGACAGCGACATGGAGGCGTTCAAAACCATTGCCCGGTTCTATGGCAACATGACCATCCCATGCTTTTCGACTGAAGAAATCGACCTTGAAGAAGGAGACCGCGTAGAGGTCGCCGTGGGACCATTTGCCGGACTGACAGGCGCATATATTTCACGAAAAGGTTCCCGCAACGGTAACATCCTCATATCAGTAACAGGCGCTCTCGCCGCCGTTGTCTATGACATCAAAGCCGAGTATGTCAGGGTGTTGCAATTTGCAAGAGAGACAAAACGCGCCTACGACCAGATTGAATCATTCATACCGCGGCTGCTTTCCGCCCTGCGCGATTGGGACGACGGAAAACTGACCACGCAAAGCATCACCCCGCTCGTGATTTTCAACCGTCGCATGGAGTCAGTGACGTTGCGCAACGACAAGCTCGACGCCAAGCTCCGGATTCTGTTAATGACATCGTCCCACATTCTCGGCGACACTGTGGGACGAGAAAAAGCGGCGGAACGATTCAAAAGGCTTTCCCACACGATTACCAATCCCGTGACAGCGGCCCTCGCCATCTTGTTGCAGGCAATCGTCAGCCGCGACCGGCAACAATTACTCGAAGGATATAATCTCCTCACGGGAACCGAGCGACTGAAATCAGCCTTCCACACCACATTATTGACCGAATACCGGCATTATATAGACACATCTGACAAATGGGTGAAACCATAGAGATTGACAGCTTGATTTCTCAGGCCCGACAGCTGCTTTCGCGCTATCAGACCGCCGGTGGCGGCGATATTGACGGTCATCGCGCCTCGGTCGAGGAACGTGCCGCCGCAATCGAAGTCCGCGACCTCGCCGACAGTATTGCCGACATACTCCCGACAGCCGACCCCGACAGCCTTGACACCCTCATGGACCTGCACGACATCCTGCACCGCATGGGTTACTATCGCGCACCCTCTCCCGAACTGCATTCCGCAGCCCGCCGACGGTTTGTCGACGCGTGGCTCCACGGTGACAAACGCATTTCGGCTACCCGGGTCGCCGCCCTCGTCGCAAAGCAGATTCGCCGCAATCAGACTGACGTGTCACCCAAAATGCTCGACTGGTATTGCCGCACGATGGGCGACTGGTGTAACCAGCTCAGCTATGCCGACAGTTTTGCCGACATCTCTCCTGCCGAAAATTATAACCGCCTGACAATCATGCTCAACGAAAATCTATGGGCCTACATCCCGGGCGACCAGACTTCGGCCAAACGCCGATGGATAAACGCCAACACCGTCAGCGACCCCTCGACCCTCACCCCGGCCGTCCGCGATGCCTACGACTCCTTCATGCATGCCGCCAAGGCCATTTAGAGGGCGTTTCATAACATGTGAAAAGCGAATCGTAAATTCTCCCTTCACCATAATCCCCCTTCACACAGACTTTAAACCAACAGAAAAAATGAACATAGCAGTTGCCGGGACCGGATATGTCGGTCTCTCCATCGCCACGCTGCTCGCGCAGCACAACCGCGTAACAGCAGTCGACGTGATTCCCGAAAAAGTCGACCTCATCAACAACCGCCGCTCGCCCATTCAGGACGAGTATATCGAGAAATACCTCGCCGAAAAGCAGCTCGACCTCACCGCAACGCTTGACGGTGCAAAGGCTTACAGCGACGCCGACTTCGTCGTAATCGCCGCCCCGACCAACTACGACCCCGTCCGCAACTACTTCGACACATCCCACGTCGAGGAGGTCATCGACCTCCTGCTCAGCGTAAACCCCGACGCGGTCATGGTAATCAAATCCACCATCCCCGTCGGCTACTGCCGCTCCCTCTACATGCGCTACGCCGCCCGCGGTGTCCGCCGCTTCAACCTCCTTTTCTCCCCCGAATTCCTGCGCGAGTCCAAGGCTCTATACGACAACCTATACCCTTCGCGCATCATCGTAGGCTCTCCCAAACTCATTGACGACGAGCGGTTTGCCGAAGAAAACGAGGCCATCCTCAAGGTCGCCGACCTGCCCCGCCTCGACGAAGCCGCCCGCACCTTCGCCGCCCTCCTCCAGCAGGGAGCCATCAAGCAGGACATCCCCACCCTGTTCATGGGCATGAAGGAGGCCGAGGCCGTCAAGCTGTTTGCCAACACCTACCTCGCCCTGCGCGTCAGCTACTTCAACGAGCTCGACACCTATGCCGAGGTAAAGGGTCTCGACTCGCGCGCCATCATCGAGGGCATCGGCCTCGACCCGCGCATCGGCACCCACTACAACAACCCCTCATTCGGCTACGGCGGCTACTGCCTCCCAAAAGACACCAAGCAGCTGCTGGCCAACTATGCCGACGTGCCGCAGGACATGATGACAGCCATCGTCCAAAGCAACCGCACCCGCAAGGACTTCATCGCCGACCAAGTGCTCCGCATGGCCGGATGGTATGACTACTCCACCCAGAACCACTACGGCGCGGCCCCCGAGGGCGAATGCGTCATCGGCGTCTACCGCCTGACGATGAAAAGCAACAGCGACAACTTCCGCCAGTCATCCATCCAAGGCGTGATGAAACGCATCAAGGCCAAAGGCGCCACCGTCATCATCTACGAGCCCACCCTCGAAGACGGCACCACCTTCTTCGGCAGCCGCGTGGTCAACGACATCGACGAATTCAAGCGCCTCTCCCGCGCCATCCTCGCCAACCGCACCTCCCCCGCCCTCGCCGACGTCGCCCAAAAAGTCTACACCCGCGACCTGTTCTCAAGGGATTAAATAAACCAAATTGCGATTTGGAGAGTTGTAAAATTATAGTTATCTTTGCCTCAGCATGAAAAAGAAAGAGAAAATACTGCGTGAAATATCCCGCCTTGCCAAGCAGATGTTTGGCAACGGGGGTGGCAGTGTGTATCTCTATGGCTCGCAGGCCCGCGACGAGGCCACCCGGCAGTCCGACTGGGACCTCCTCGTCATCACCGACGACCATCTTTCCCCGCACGGCGGTGACGAGTTCATGCAATTCTCATTCCCGTTCATGGAAATGGGATGGAAACTCGGCGCACAGATAACCACGATTCACTACTCCCGCTCCCAGTGGGACGCACAGCGAGACACCCTTTTCTACCACAATGTAACCGCTGATGCGATAAGGCTATGACTCCCGACCAACGAAAAATCGCCGTCGAATTACTGCTCGAAAAATCAGCACGCAACATGGAGCAAGCAGTTCGCAATGCCGACCTTGACTACTGGGACCTCGTCGCCAACAGGCTTTATTACTCGGTATTCCATGCAGTGACGGCACTCATGCTCGCCGACGGGATAAAAACCAGTACCCACAAAGGGACTTCGTCGCAATTCGGCCAACATTACGTCCTTACAGGGCAGTTCCCCCGCGAGGACGGAATTCTGTACAGCCGCCTCCAGACCATGCGTGAAAAAGCCGACTATCAGAACACGTTCACCATTGAACCAACCCAAGGGACAATCCTCATCGAGCAAGCCCAATCGCTAAGACAACGCATCAACGACGCAACTGTTGCAAAACTCGCCCAATTTTAACTTTCTCTAATGGCAGCGTTTAACCCCGTCGAAAGGCAGCGATTGCTTGCCTACGGACTGCAGCACGGCCAGTTTCCCAACCCGCTCTACAAGTACACCTCGGTAGCCAACCTGAGGCTGATTCTTGAAAATCAGACGTTGAAATTCTCGCGCATCTCCGAGTTTAACGACAAGCGCGAATGTTTTGCAACGCTCGACTTCAACTGCACCCGCAGCGACTGGGCCAATTATATTGTAGGACTTAATCCCAAGCTACCGATTCGGCAACTCGCGGCAATGTTCAACAGCGTCGTATCCAACCCCGACTTAGGCCGCCAATGGATTACTGCCGCCATAAAGGACACTAACCGCAACCTCGGCATTCTGTGTCTGACCGTCAGAAACGACAACAACCTCATGTGGGCCCACTATGCCGACAGCCACCGGGGCGTGTGCCTACAGTTTGACATCTCCCGCGACCTCGACACATTCTGTTTCCCAAAACAGGTTATTTACGACGATAAAGTCCGGCGGTTCAACTACATCCGCTCTTGGAACCTGCGCAAAGGAGCCGATGTCACCGAGGCGATTTTCCACAAATCAGCCGACTGGGCATACGAGCAGGAATATCGCGTCGTGCGCATCGACGGAGCCGGAATCGTCCCCTTCGACATCGCCGCCCTCCGCAACATCTGTTTCGGCATCGATACCCCTGCCGCCGAAATTGCCGAAATCCGCGCCCTCTGCCAGCGCAAAAACTACACCCACATCTCCTTCTCCCAAATAACTCTTGACGAAGACGGCAACTTCGTCATCGAGACACTCTGACTCACCAAAAATCGATACACCCGCAATCTGTTTTCAAGAGAATAAAAAATCTGTATTCCTTCAATTTCGATTGAGGCAACAAAGCAAATGATTAGAATATAACTAATTTAATATCCCCCAAAGAAAAATTTGTTGTGCGATGTGGGGATACTTGTGCAATACCTTGAGATAACCAATCAAGGAAGTATCCCCACATTTTTTTATATCAATATGGCATCCCACTCAAACAATAAACGAATTGCAAAAAACACCTTCTTTCTTTATATACGAATGATTGTTATAATGCTTGTGACATTATATACGTCACGAGTTGTACTCGCGGAATTAGGCGTGGACGATTATGGAGTATATATGGTGGTAGGTGGAGTCGTTACAATGTTCAGCTTTTTAAATGCTTGCATGACTACTGCCACACAACGTTATTTAAATTATGAAATGGGCCACAATGGAGACAGTTCGCCTCAATTAAAGCTAATTTTCTCGACATCACTGACTATACATTTGATAATCTCCGGTATTGTAGTTGTCTTTGCCGAAACAATTGGTTTATGGTTTGTTAATTGCAAATTAGTTATTCCTGCCGAAAGTATGACTGGGGCAAACATTGTATATCAAACTGCCATATTATCATTTTGTATAAACATTATAAGAGTACCTTTCAATGCAGCAATTATCGCTCATGAAAAAATGCATATTTATGCATTTGTAAGCATTGCTGAGGCTGTTTTACAATTATCAAGCGCATATTTACTTATACTTGTAACCGCTGACAAATTAGGAATCTATGGAGGCTTAACTGTTACTGTCCAACTTTTTATCGGATTAACATATATATTAATTTGTCATCGCTTATTTCGAGAATGCCGTTTCAGACTCTCTTATGTTCCAACATTGTTCAAAGAAATGCTTGCTTTTGCCGGATGGAATATGTTTGGGAGTATTGCTTGGATTATGAGAGGACAAGGTATGGGAATCATACTCAATGTTTTCTTCGGCCCGGCATTGAATGCAGCTAAAGGAATTGCCGACCAAGTTTCTAGTGCGGTAAATTCATTAACTCATAATTTCCAAGTCGCACTTAATCCCCAGATAACCAAATCTTATGCTGCTGGGGAAATTAACTCAATGGAATTACTTACTTACCGTGGCATTAAATTTTCAAGTCTATTAATTTGGTTAATGGCACTCCCAATCATACTTAACGCTAATGAAATTCTAGCAATCTGGCTCACAGAAGTCCCTCCCTACGCGTCTCTTTTCGTTATCCTGATTCTTTTTGATTGCTTTTCAGGAAGTCTTTTCGGTTCACCGTTAATGACTTCACTTTCAGCAACTGGAAATATACGCGCATATCAGATAACCGTCAGTTGTGTTTTGATACTAATTCTCCCGGCTGCATATTTCGCATTGAAAATGGGAATGCCTCCTCAATCAATATTCTATCTGAACATTTTATTTAACATTTTAGCCGGGATTGTGAGATTTTGGTTCAGTCACCATCAAATTGGTTTTTCTGCCAAGTTCTATATCAGATATGCGTTTATCCCAACATTGCTAATTGTCATAATTAGTTCTTTGCCACCGCTGGCTCTAAAGCAATTTGTAATACAAAGTTTCTTAATTAATAAATTTCTCTCCATGTTTTATTTAGTATTTACTTCCCTTGCAAGTGTCATGGCAACAAGTTGGTTTTTAGGATTCTCAAATAAAGAGAAAGAATCCATAAGATGTATGATAAGAGCTAAATTAAAACGTTAAACATTCTTCATGAAAAAAAATATATCCACTTTACATGATTGTTATGGATGCGGCGTTTGTATCAAAGCGTGTCCTGTAAAAATAATCCATTTACGCGAAAATCAGAATGGGTTTTATGCACCGGTCATTGATGAACAAGACAAATGCATCGAGTGCGGACTATGCCTGAAAATATGCGCATTCAATCACAACAAAATAGCGGCTGAAACGACTGGTAATATTTCTTTTGCGGCATGGAGCAATGATGAAAACACCCGCAACTGGTGCTCCTCGGGAGGGATTGGCTTTGAAATAGGGCGCAAATTAATTGAACAAGGATATGAGGCTGTAGGGGTGCGCTTTGATTCTGAAAAAAATCGGGCAGAACATTATATAGCCTCTACAGTAGAAGACTTTATGCCATCTGTCGGAAGCAAATATATTCCCAGTTACACAGCAGAGGCACTACTTGCAATTGACCGCCACAAAAAATATCTCGTTACCGGAACGCCATGCCAAATTGATTCTTTTCGACGTTACATTCAGCACTTTAAGGTCGAAGATAATTTTATATTGCTTGATTTTTTCTGCCACGGAGTTCCATCGTTGTTGCTTTGGAATAAATATACCTCGGAACTAACACAAAAAATCGGGAAAATAACATTTGCGAGTTGGCGCAATAAATCTACAGGCTGGCAGGATTCTTGGTCAATGAATGCAGACGCAACAACTGGCGGAGAATCAATCGATTGGCACGACTCTTACAACTTAAAAATTAGAGGAAAAAAACACTTATACACCTCTCGGAAATCCCAAGGAGATTTGTTCTATCGTTTTTTTCTCGGTAATTTCTGCCTAAATCAATGCTGCTATACTACTTGCAAATATAAGATGCTCAGTTCATCTGCCGACATCCGTATAGGTGATTTTTGGGGAAAACGTTATGAGACAAACAATCAGGGAGTAAGCATCGCTATTGCCTTCACTCAACGTGGGAAAGCATTACTTGAAACCCTTAATAGTTCGTGTACACTTATCCCTGAACCCACCGACATTGCAACCGAAGGACAAATGCATAAAAATGCATATCGCCCACTAAGTCGTGACAAAGTCATAAAGGCTCTTAGAACATCTCTTTCATTGAAACAAATTTACTGGACGGTAATTTTTCCATATCGAATAATTGGTAAAATTTATAAAACACTTAATAAAATTAAGTCATGAAAAAAGTTGCATTACTAACAATGTTTAAAGTTCCCAATTATGGGTCTGTACTGCAATCCTATGCGTCACAGATTGTTCTTGAAAAATTGGGATTCCATTGTGATATAATCAACTATCCCTTTCCCAATGAGTGGCATTACAATCATGGCTATCGAAAGGGCAGCAAACTACGTCAACTTACCGGTAAAATACTTAGAAATATTGGTATAAAATCTCGGTATTGGAAAAATCGGTTAAAAATTGAAAAATTTGCAGAAACACATCTGTCTTTGACTCGTCAATTCAATACATTAGAGGAACTTGAATTGTGGGACTGGAGTCAATATGATGCCGTCATTTCTGGTAGCGACCAAGTGTGGAATCCGCGATTTATGAAAGGAGACAAGGCATTTTTACTGAGTTTTGTCCCTGACAATGTGAAAAAGATATCTATTGCCTCAAGTTTTGCTTGTAGTTCCATTGATGGAATATTTTCACAGCGGTATAAAAAATATCTTTCAAGATTTGATGCCATTTCGGTTCGTGACAATCAAGGAATAACCGTAATCGAAAACCTTGGGATAACGACACCTGTAAAGTCATTGCTCGACCCTACGTTACTGCTATCGGCCGATGAATGGATTGACACATTGAAAATCAGGCAGTCTGGCGACACAAACTACATCTTAGTATATATTCTAAAATATGCTTTTGATTCAGTTTCCGCTATATATGACATTGCTACTGAAGTTCAACGACAATGTGATAATGCAAAACTAATATTCATCGGCGACGTGCACGAGAACATTGTTAAAGAATTTGACAATGCCGAATTTAGAAAAATCCTTGATGTAAAAGAATTTGTAACGCTGTTTGCCAATGCTCGCGCAATTGTCACCTCATCTTTTCATGGAACCGCATTTGCTGTCAATTTCGCAAAACCTCTCGTGGCATTGACTCCATGTGGAGGTGATGACCGACAAATTTCCCTACTCAAAAAACTTGGGATTGAACATTGTGCAGTAAATCCTGATAAATCTATAGATGACGTATCAATTAATTACCTCTCTGAAAATTGCACTTCAAAATTGAGTCTATTTCGGGAATCTGATTTAAATTGGATTCTCAAAACTATATAATTTTCGCATCTCACCCCATAATCTAAGGTTATTCTACAAGTTTGGACGTCTCTCTTTAATTATTTAATCAAGTATTTACACCACTGTAAAATAATGTTTTACCCCACACTTACAAATACCCGAGTAAAACGGAATTTTGACCTTGGTTCTTTAATCATTGGGTTTATTATATTCCCAATATTAATGATTCCTAAGTTATTAAATGAAAGCAAAAAAAACTATATTCCGGCACAAATAATGCTGTGTCTATTCTTAGGTTTGCTTTCCGTTTTATCTTGGCCGCCAAGAGCTGATACATATCGACACGCTTTAGTGTTTTACGATATTCAAACAATGGACTTCGACAAAGCATTTAACAAGTATTTCCGGGGGGGAGACATTGTCTTATTAGTCAGTGACTATATTTTTAGCCACCTAAATCTTAGTTTCGAACTTTTAAGATTGCTTTTTATGTCAATTGCTTATGGTTTAGCTCTAAAATTATATAATCTGACTTGTCGACATAAATCAATCAGTGTTCGAAACAAATGGATTGTCTTTTGGATGTTTATACTAATGGTTCCATTTTACGACATTGTATATGCCATCAGATATGGATTTGCTATGATGTTCATCTGTTATTTTATTACCAAAAGATATTTCATAAACAACAGATCTATTTGGGACTTTTTATTCTTAGCTATAGGCTTTATTATCCATTTTGGAACGGCATGGCTAATTGGGATTTGTTTAATTGCGCCTTTAATTCCCAATCGGTGCCCTAAAGGAATTTACATTCTTGTGTTTGTTGGCGCGATTGCCATATCTATGTATTCGACTCCAATTATCCAATTCTTCGCATCACATATTTACGATGAACGTATGGTATCGGCATACACAACAGAACGCTTTGCCCAAAGATTCATTTTTCACAATATATTTGGCACTATATTGGAATATACTAGAAATGCACCTCTATACTTATTTATTGGATTGGCATTATTTTTCATTCCTTTTAATAAGTCAACCAAAATATTTATGCTCATCGTCCTAACGTGGGCTTTTACTTACAATCTTTGGGAAATAAACAGACGCATGGCATTACCTATCGTAATTCTTGGACCTGTCTTTTCATTATATATCCTTAAATATCGGCATTTAATTCTATCTATTCTCATTTTCAGTGCCTCGATAACTACATTATTTACATGGAGACAATTTACTGTCTCTAATCTGCCATATATTATCGCTCCGCTACCGATATCAATAATTCAAAATTATGATTATCAATGGCTGCGTGAAAATGTCCAACCGGATGGTACTTTAAATGTCTATCACCGAAAATAGTATCCATACATGATTTCAGTTATCATCCCAATATACAATGTCCTGCCTTTTCTTGACAAATGCGTAGAGAGTGTAATTTCACAAAGCTATCGCGACCTTGAAATCATCCTTGTTGATGACGGTTCAACTGACGGGAGTGGAGAACGATGTGATTACTATGCGACACATGATGACCGCATCAGAGTTATACATAAACCTAATGGAGGGTTGTCAGATGCCCGAAATGCCGGAATTGATATTGCGCAAGGAGAATACATCACATTCATAGATTCTGACGACTATATTCTTCCCGGATATATAGAATATCTTTATAATAGGATTACACGAGACAATGCCGACATGGCCGTGTGTCAAGTGACATTTGTTGATGAACGCGACCAAGAATTATCTGTGGGCGGTGTGTCGGTTGACAAAGTTGTCAATGGCAACGAAAATTGCATGAAAGCATTCCTGACTGATACGGCAATAGACACCCCTGCATGGCGTAAATTATACCGCACCTCAATGTTTTCAACAGGCATCCGCTACCCGGTGGGACGTTACCACGAAGATGTTTTCACTACTTATAAGCTAATTGCACTGTGTGAAACTATATCGGTAGGTAGTAGACCATTATATGCCTACCGACAAAGGTCGGGATCAATCGTTAATTCGACTTTCTCGCCAAAACATCTCGATGCTATAACCGGGAATATTGAACGATACACATTCATATCATCCCGATTCCCACGGTTAGAACCGATGGCTATTAAAGGAATATTACATGCAGCAAATATATGCAGTATGCGCATTGCAAAGTCAAAAACTGATGCCAAACCATACTTGTCAACCCTGCAACCGCTATATCGTAAATTTCTGAAATCCTATCTGAAATCCAATTGCCGGACTGCATCTAAAATATTTGCAACAGCGGCATGGATTAATCTATCATTACTTATAAAAATTATCTCCCGTTTTACGAAATGACTTCGCTAATAAGGAAATTCATTAACTGGCGACATGAATGTATTAACAAAGCTAACCGTCGCCGGCTTACAAACCATACCCCAACGCTTATATGCTCCAACTGCACTGGTGGAGTAGTGTACCACTGGCTCGGACTTGAATTCCGCTCTCCTTTCATCAATCTCTACATGGATAATGATGATTTTCTGACTGCGATGGAAAATTTTGACGAGTTTATTGATGGGGAAATCACAGAAGACCGTACCACTGACAAATCTTATCCCGTTGGTATAGGTATTCATGGAGAACGTATTCATTTTATGCATTATTCCGACTTTGACACAGCCATAAGAAAATGGAACGAAAGAAAATCTCGAATAGACAAGAACAATATGGCTGTAATGCTAACTAATTTCGGGGTTGGATGCGATAAAATCGGGGGGGGTAAAACATCTATTATTCAACGATTTAACAGTCTACCGTTTAAGCACAAACTAATATTTTCAGGCACAAATATCGATGCGCCAAATGTCGTTTGGCTAAAAGGCTATGATAAAGTCGAATCAACCAAAAACATATTCGGAACACAATCAATCCTTGGAAAAAGATATATAGACCAATTTGATTATGTAGATTTCATTAACCATCTGAATGATTAAAAGTATATTTCATATATGGGCAAATTTTTCATTCTAAAACGTGCTGTTCAAGGCGAACTCCTAAAATTCAAATCTAAAACATTTTGGGAATACGAACTTAGCCATTTAAATGCGACCAAGATCTGTCCGGTCATAGTTTCACTAACAAGTTATGGTTTCCGTGTTTCGGAAATAGTTCCATTTACAATTTTATCAATACTGAAACAAACCATTCGACCTGAGAAAATTATTTTATGGCTTGATTCGGATAATTGGAATAAAACAAATATTCCACCCAAATTAAAAGATTTACAAAAGGCAGGCGTAGAAATAGCCTTTTGTAAGGACTTACGTTCTTACAAAAAGTTAGTGCCGACACTAACTTTTTATGGAAATGCTAAACCTATAATCACTATTGATGATGATATTTATTATTCTTCAAATTTTATTGAAGAAATTTATAATTATCATCTAAAATACCCAAACTGCATTATAACCGAAAATTTCTGTTACCCTAAGTTCAGTTCAACAAATATTGCGCCATACAGAGAATGGAATGAGTATCATATTGTTTCTGACGATACTACACTTTCAAAGCATCTCATTTTTCCACAAGGATTTGGAGGTGTCCTTTATCCGGCTAATTCATTGCATTCTGATGCCACTAATGAAGATTTATTTACCATGTTGGCTCCACATGCTGATGATATATGGTTTTACATCATGGGTATTTTAAATAAAACTCCCAAGCAGTGTGTGCTTTCTTCTAAAACAAAATACTATTTAATTGATTTATTCAGACAAAAACGCACACGGGACCGTCTACATGACATAAATGTTGGAGAAGATCAAAATGACAAACAATTATCAGCATTATGCAAATACTACAATCTTTCTTTAAAAGATTATGAATAAATTAGAGACCATCGTCTATAATGCCGTGAGGAAAAATCCGGCATTAAAGCAGTTTGTTCGGAATTGCTATCAAACGATATTTGACTTACTCCCGAGAAAAAAGGAATTTTTTAGCGGGGAGATTGATTTCAGAGAGGGGTACTTTTTCGGATTCCACGATGTGTCGCCATTGTCAACGGATGAAAAACGATTGTTGGCGATGCTATATCCATTTGACCTCCGTATGCCTCGACCAGAGGAGCCATTGACGATAGGATATTTCGACTTCAACAATGGCAAACTGGGTCAATATCACGATTTAGGGAAATCCTACGCTTGGAACTACCATAAAGGATGCCGTCTGCAATGGATGGACAATAAGAGGATTATATACAACACTGCGCGAAACGGTAAGTTAGGCGCGGAAATTATCGATTGCACCGATGGTTCTCAAAGATATATCGACTACCCGATTGACGCTGTCTTTATTAAAGACGGAAAAGAAATGGCATCATCTTTCAGTTATGAACGGCTTGAACGTTGTATGCCCGGCTATGGCTATCCCTATCAGGATGATGGTAAAATCAATGAGTCGGCACCCGAAGATACAGGATTGTATCTTGTCAATCTGTCAAGCGGGGAACGCAAGTTGCTATTGTCAATCAGAGATATAGCCATCAAGGTGACAGGTACTGTCGAGAACGAATATCTGCACTTTGTCACCCACACTGAGTTTTCTCCCGACGGGAAATACCTCTCCTTTTTGTACCGAAGAATTCCGAGAGAAGGAGATTATATGAAACGCCGCAGCGTGATGTGTGTATATTCGTTTGAATCTGAGAAATTGATAGTGCTGCCATCACAGGAATCGGGATCTCATTATGTGTGGAACAACCGGCATCAGATAATCGCATCATGCAATATTGACGGGAAAAATTGTCACGCGCTGTTTGATATGAACAATCTGTCTGAGGTCAAAATGGTAGATGCAGATCATTTAAATTCTGACGGACACCAAAGTTTCGTTGATGACAATCAGTTTGTTACAGACACATATCCTGACAAATACCGCATGGCAAAACTATATCTCGCCGATATTCAATCTGACAGCAGCAAACTGATTGGCAGTCTCTATTCACCGAAAAAATTCCAAACTAAAGATTTCCACTGTCACATTGCCTGCGACCTGCATCCCCGCGTACTCGCCGGAGGAAAATATGTGTGTTTCGACTCCCCACGCACAGGGAAACGCGGAATCTATGTGATGACATTAAAATAATACGATATGACCGACTACGGATTGGTGTCGATTATTACACCTTCTTTTAACTGCGCGGAGTTTATCGGCGAAACCATCGAGTCAATTATTGCGCAGACTTATCAGAACTGGGAACTGCTTATTACCGACGATTGCTCGACCGACAATTCGCGGGAAGTGATTGAAAAATATGCCGTCCGCGACCCGCGCATCAAGCTGCTGCGCCTTGAAAAAAATTCAGGTGCCGGAATCGCCCGCAACAAGTCGATAAGCGAGACGCAGGGTCGATTCATCGCCTTCTGCGACAGCGATGACCGATGGATGCCCGAAAAACTTGAACGGCAGCTTGAGTTCATGGTCAACGGCGGTCACAGCCTGACCTATACCTCCTACGATACATGCGACGAGTCGGGCAAGATTGTTGGGTATGTCGAATGTCTGCGACGGCTGACACGGGCGACGATTCTGCGCGACAACGGCATCGGGTGCCTCACGGCAATATATGATGCGGAAAAAATCGGAAAACGCTACATGCCGTCGATTCGCAAGCGTCAGGACTGGTGCTTGTGGATAAGCATCATAAGCGACATCGGCGAGGCGCGCGGGTTGCAGGAGCCGCTTGCGCTCTACCGCGTCAGGTCAGGGTCGATTTCGTCAAACAAGGTTGAAATGCTGCGGTATAATTTCAACGTATACCACGAGGTGCTGGGTTACAACAAACTGGTCTCGGCTATGATTCTCGGAGGGTATTTCATGCCCTACTATTTCTATAAAAAGCTAAAGCAAAAACGCGACTACCGCAGGCGTTGCAAAGCGTTGGCCGAGAGACAGTGACACTCAGAACTCGGCAAGATAACCGACAATCTGCTCCCGCAGGGGAATTACTCGGTTTCTGATAACTCCAAATATTTCCTCTACGCTTATTTCATAATAACCATGTACGAGCACATGCCGCATAGCTATTATCTGCCGCCAAGGTGTGGCCGGATGACTCTCAACAAATTCGCGTGTCAACTTATAGGCTGCCTCCCCAATGATTTCAATATTCTTAACCACTGCGAAATAGAGAAGGTTGTCGGTTGTCAGGTCATCACGGGTCTTGCCATTCATAAATTTCAACACATTGTCAATTGACAGCAGGATGTGCTGCAAACGGGCGGGGTCACGCGGTTTTTCTCTCATATATAAGAATTTTATCGTTGTCTACGCTTGGTTTTATCCACGGAAACAGGGTGCCGTCGGTCACGAGGTCGACAGCGCGCCGGAGGATGTCTTCAAGTTCAAGAGCCATCCCGACGTGGTCGAAAAGGTCGACCTGCGCCTCGGGGTCAAACTGCACGAGGATGTCGACGTCGCTTTCGGGAGTTTCCTCGCCGCGCGACACCGAGCCGAAAATCCATGCTTTCAACACAGGTTTCCCGACAAAGTAGTTGCGGATTTTGTCAATAATGTCGGTATTCATATCCCAATCTCTATGTTTTGGTGCAAATATAGTGATTCTCTTTGAATTTAAAACAATAATCTCATTATAAAAAGTTTATGAAAATAGTAATGATTGGTGCCAGCGGGTTTGTTGGCACCCGGTTGCTCGGGCTCTTGCGCGAACAGCCGCAGAAATATGAGTGCAAGAATGTCGACCTGCTCCCGAGTCATTTCTTCAATGACATCACCGTCATCGGCGACGTGCGCGAGCAGGAGCAGATGGACCGCGAGCTGAAAGGGGCCGACGTGGTGATACTTCTCGCCGCACAGCACCGCGACGACGTGTCGCCTGTGTCGCTTTATTACGATACCAACGTCGGGGGTATGGAAGTCACGCTGCGCGCGATGGAGAAAAACAACTGCCGCCACATCATCTTTTTCTCGTCGGTAGCTGTCTACGGCCTTAATAAGAATAACCCCGACGAGAACCATCCCGCCGACCCGTTCAACCACTATGGAAAGTCCAAATGGCAGGCCGAGGAAGTGTTGCAGAAATGGTACAAGTCACATCCCGACTGGAACATTGACATCATCCGTCCGACAGTAATTTTCGGCGAGCGCAACCGCGGCAATGTCTACAACCTGCTCAAACAGATTTCGTCGGGCAAATTCCTTATGGTTGGCAAGGGTGAGAACAAAAAGTCAATGGCCTACGTCGGCAACATCGTCGCATTCGTGAAATTCCTCATTGACAACGTGACCGAAGGGTATAATGTATTCAACTACATTGACAAACCCGACAACAACATGAACCAACTCGTCGCCCACGTCAGCAAGGTGCTGAACAAGCACATCCCCGCCACCCATTTCCCCTACTGGCTCGGCATGCTGGGAGGCTACTGCTTTGACCTCATGGCCAAACTGACCGGCAAAAAACTGACCGTTTCATCGGTACGCGTAAAAAAATTCTGCGCCACCACCGAGTTTGACGCGACAAAGGCCCACACGTCGGGTTTCAAGGCCCCCTATACCCTCGACGAGGGACTGGCCCGCACGCTGGAATTTGAATTCGTCCACCCCCGCACCGACGACATCACATTCAAGACCGAATAACTTACACTTAATCTCACAATAATATCACCGGCGCGGGTCGAGAGTCGCTCTCAATCCGCGCCGGTGATGTTTCTTCCCCTACTGACGCAAAAAAGAGCAACCCTTTGGAGGTTGCTCTTTTTCAGCGGAGAGAGAGGGATTCGAACCCCCGGAGGTGTGACCCTCAACGGTTTTCAAGACCGCCGCAATCGACCACTCTGCCATCTCTCCAAAAACCGTTTGTTTGGTTTTCGTGGGGGCAAAGGTAGATGTTTTTTTTCATTCCCGCAAATTTTTTGGAAACTTTTTGCAACACGGCGCCTCAATTCGCGTCAAAAGCCGCGCAAAACCGTCAATCCGGGCGGTCAGCGAGACAAAAAAAGTGTTGCGGCGTTACTTTTTCAACTCGTTCTGCCGGCGCAGCAAGTCGCGGATTTCGGTCAGGAGCACTTCTTCCTTGGTGGGTTCGGGTGCCGGGGCGGGAGCAGCGGCTTCTTCCTCCTTGTTGCGGCGCAGCTTGTTCATAAACTTTATGGCGATGAAGATACAGAACGCGACAATGAGAAAGTCGACTATCGTCTGAACCCATGCGCCCCAGTTCATGGTGACTTCCGGCTTGATGATTTCAGTTCCCTGCGCCACCGCGTCCTGAATCACCCACTTGTAGTCGGTGAAATTCATTCCGCCGGTTGCGACACCGACCAGCGGCATGATGATGTCGTCGACGAGCGATGACACGATTTTGCCGAATGCGGCACCGATGACAACGCCGACCGCCATGTCGATGACGTTGCCCTTCATTGCAAACTCTTTGAATTCTTTCAGTAGGTTGGCCATATATACATATTTTTAATAGGTGTTTCAAAAATCTTTATCTATGTGCAAATTTAACTAAATTTACTCAAGATTTGGCATAATAACTTTTTTTATAATAAATGTGAGGGCAATATAGTTCAATATAAAAAAAAATTAGTAATTTTGTCACGCGAAAAACAAGCCTTGAGGCACATCAGTGCCGAAGGCATTATCATAAAGAGAGTTATAACCCAATTTTATATAAAACTATGACTAAAATAGGTATTAATGGATTTGGCCGCATCGGACGTTTCGTGTTCCGTGCTTCGACCAAGCGTGACGACATCGAAGTAGTCGCTATCAACGACCTTCTTCCCGTAGACTACATGGCTTATATGCTGAAGTATGACACTATGCACGGCCGTTTCGACGGCACTGTAGAGTGCGACGTTGAGAAGAGCCTTCTCATCGTTAACGGTAAGCCCATCCGCGTTACCGCATGCAAGAATCCCGCTGAAATCGGCTGGGGTGCTGTAGGCGCTGAATATGTAGTTGAGTCTACCGGTCTCTTCCTGACCAAAGAAAAAGCTCAGGCTCACATCGAAGCCGGTGCTAAATATGTAGTTATGTCGGCTCCTTCTAAGGACGACACCCCCATGTTTGTTTGCGGTGTTAACCACGACAAGTATGTTAAGGGTACTCAGTTCGTTTCTAACGCTTCTTGCACCACCAACTGTCTTGCTCCTATCACCAAGGTGCTCAACGACAAGTTTGGCGTTGTTGAAGG
>CAMWRO010000023.1 GCA_947176615.1 uncultured Porphyromonadaceae bacterium | reverse complement strand
ATCTTCTTGGCCTCGGGCGAAAGATGGCTGCATGATGCCAATGACAGCAACGAGTCCGCAATAACAGGGAATATCAACTGATGCTTCATGAAAGCAAAGGTAGCAATTCTCGTGGAAAGTACCAAAATAAAATCAATTGCCGCCTACCGACATTTTTTCGACCTTGTAGGTCACAATCCAGCTGTCTCCGAGATTAAGGTAAAGGTTGCCGGCTTCAGTGGGGCGCACTGACAGAGTCCATGTCCGGTTGCGGCGCACGACATTGGTTTGTGCGCCGGCTCCCCAGCACCCCGGCTCGCGGCTGCCGGTGACGACAAAATTGTAGGTTTTTCCGACACAGAGAGTGCCTGTCTGCGGCATGGTGTATTTTTCATCGTTACGCAATGCCGAATTGCTGAATGACGGAATGTAGATGTGCCGGCCGTTGCGATAGCTTTCAAGGTAAGGCTTACCCTTGATGCCGAGTATCTTGATTCCGGCAAATATATAGGGCAGCGTCAGAAAAGTCGCTTTGTCGAGCTTGTCGGGCACAAGCTGGTCGGCCGGATTTTCAGGCAGATGAGTGAACAGCATCCATGAAGGGTCCACGTTGAACCATGTATCGGCCTGATGCCCCGCGCCCCATGTGGGATCGGCGAGAATTGTAAATTTCCCCGCCTCGTCCAGCACCACTTTTACCCATGCGTGCAATCCGGTTGCCGAGGGGTCTTCGAGACTCGTCTTGGCATCCCCGACAACCCTGTAAGCCTTGATGCCGACAGCACGGGCAAGCTCGCAAAACAGCAGAGAGTAGGCATTGCACACTCCCGTGCGGCGTTCATAGCAGGTAGCCGCATCATATATGGTATAGGTATGATCGTATGTGATGTTGTCACACAGCCAGCGGTAGATTGCGCGCGCCTTCTCCATGTTGGTGCGGCATCCGCTCACTATCGGGGCGGCAATAGCGGCCCAGTCGTGGGCGGCCTTGGTGGTCGCGGTCTGATTCCAAGACATAAGACGTGCCGCTGCGGCCGAATCGGTCAGCACCGGTCCCGGAACATCGTTGGAATAAGGGAGGGGATTATCGGCAAGGGCGACCATTGCGAATAATGCGAGAATGAGTGTGTAGATAAAGCGTTTCATTGTGTTGTTGTGATTGGTTGATGCAAAGATAACTCATCAGCGACACAATGTCAAGATAAAAACGAGATTATTATGTGAAAATATGAGGTTTCGTGTTGAATCGTTGAGAACTGAACAGCATGCATCTGTGTTATCTAATGTGAAATGATATTTCATTTATCAATTATCGCTTATGGGCCATCATCTGTTGACAATATTGTTATGGACAGGAATTGCGGCATACATTCTTGTCGTTATTGCCGCCGTGGTCGCCGTAGTGAGACAAAACCGCAACCCGGTCAAGGCCCTTTCTTGGATAACGGTTCTGATATTGTTTCCGGCAGGGGGGATACTGCTGTACCTTTTCGTCGGGCAGAGTCTCCGTAACACCCGGATGCTGTCACGCCGCAAACGCCGCCGCCTCGTCATGGCCGAAAGCAACGAGCCTTCCCGAGGTAACCTGACGCGCCTTTCGCCCGAAAACACGAGGCTTGTCAAGCTGATTGACTCCCTCGTAGGCTCTCATTTTTACACCGGCAACAGTGTCGAAATCTTCCATCGGGGACAGCCGATGTTTGACGCCCTGTTTGCCGACCTTCGTCAGGCCGTCAGCTACATCAATATACAATATTATATTATAAGTGACGACGCCTTGGGACAGCAGCTGAGCGACATCCTCGTCGAGCGGGCCAAGGCAGGTGTCAAAGTGAGGCTGATCTACGACTATGTGGGGTCGTTTGACACAGACCGGGCCTACTTTGACCGCATGATCAAAGCCGGGATAGAGGTTCATTCGTTTTTCCGCATCAATTTTCCCCGCTGGGCCACCCGCGTCAACTGGCGCAACCACCGCAAGGTTGTGATTATCGACGGCAAGACGGGTTATATCGGTGGGATGAACGTCGCAACGCGCTATATCGACGGCGGCAAGAAGTTTGAACGGTGGCGCGACACCGCGGTGCGCGTTACAGGCCCTGCCGTCGCCGGGTTGCAGTACAATTTTGCCATCGACTGGAGCTTTATGGGCCAGCCTTTGCTCACCGACCCTGTCGACAGCGTGGCCGACAGCGCAACTCCGTCAAGCATGATACAGTTTGTGGCAAGCGGTCCCACCGGACGGTGGAGCAACATGTCGATGGTCTATCTGAAAGCGATAGCCTCGGCACGACGCAGGATATTGCTGCAGACCCCCTATTTCCTACCGACCGACGGACTGCTCAAGGCCCTTCAGGCAGCAGCCTTGAGCGGTGTCGACGTGCGCGTCATGATGCCGCGCCACAGCGACTCGGCCATCCTGACCTATGCCTCGATGAGCTATATCGAGGCATGCCTGATGGCCGGAATCAAGATATATCTCTATGAGGGCGGGATGCTGCATTGCAAGGTGCTTGTTGTCGATGACGACTTCTCAATGACCGGCTCGTCCAATTTTGACTTCCGCAGTTTTGACCACAATTTTGAAGAAAACATCCTGTTTTATTCCCCCGAAGAAAACCGCGCGCTTACCCGACAGTTCCACCTCGACATGCGGGATTCCACCCGTGTCAGGGCACCGCAATGGCGGCACCGCCCTCACAGTCAGAAAATCAAGGAATCGGTCACCCGCCTCCTCAGCCCGCTGCTGTAACCTTAAAATGGTGTTGCTTAATAAAAAGACTTTGCGTAACTTTGCTTTGTTACATAAGAAACGTTTTCCATGACCCAGTTAATTGTATCAATCAACGACAATTCCATGCTCTCCGAAATCAAACATGCCATAGGCATGTTTCGAGGTGTTGTTTCGGTAACTGAGCGTGAGAACACCTATACCCCTAACGAGACAACGTTGAAAGCCATGAACGAAGTAGAATGTCACGATACGATAGTCTGTGAAAGTTTCAGCGACTATTTAAAATTGGTATCAGATGATATTCAAGATTGAAGTTACCCGCTGATTTTTAAAGGACTTAAAATTGGCAAGAAAACGAAACTTAGACGAATCCAAATTAAATGAAGTAATCGAGACATTGACCAAAGGCGAAAATCTCCCGCTTAAAAATCATGACCATTCTCTAAGTGGGAATTACGCAGGTTATCGTGAATGTCACATCTCTCCGGATTGGCTTTTAATCTACAAACGTCAAGAAACTCTAAAAATCATTTCGCTTGTCAGGACCGGGACTCATTCTGATTTATTTTAACCCTGCAAACAAAATTTAACCGTGATTTGGCTTTCATTATTTATTGTAATCTGCTACCTTTGCAGTTGAAATGAAGCGAATCAGAATTTTCATCACCGTCATAACAGCGTTGACGGCCCTGATGGTATGTGCCAAGGGCCCGGTAGTCGCGCCCTCCTATGCTTGGAAGGTCCTGCCCCCTCTCGGGATACGCGAACCGGCCACCATCGACACTTTATTATACAATTACTACCAGTTGTCAATCCCGGCGCAGGTCTCTCCGGCCTACGCAACCACCGGCAACCTCGGCGCGGCAGGCGAAAACATGATTTTCATGGATCGCAAGCCTGTGGGGGAATTTTTCTTCCGCGACGGACTGAGGGCATGGCTCCCTTCAATCGACAACCACAAGTTTTACAACACCCGCATCCCGATGACCCTGCTGAGCTACAACACCGGCGGCGGAAAAGAAAACTCACAGGAGCGGCTGAAAATGATATTTTCAGGCAACGCCAACAAGCGGCTGCAGATAGGAGCCAACCTTGATTACCTCTATTCCAAAGGCAGTTACAACTATCAGGCCGCCAAAGGACTCGTGTGGGGTCTGTCAGGCTCTTACATCGGCGACCGGTATGAAATGCAGATGTTCTACAACCACTGGAACATCCTTAACAAAGAAAACGGCGGTATCACCGACGACCTTTACATAACCGACCCGGCCGAGCTGCAAGGCGGCGTGTCAAAAATCGATGCCAAGACTATCCCCACACGCCTGACTGCCGCACACAGCCGCGTAGTGGGCGGAGAACTGTTTCTCAACAACCGTTACAAAGTCGGCTACTGGCACGAGACTCACGACTCGGTATTTACCGACTCGGTCGTCGCGCGGGAATATATCCCGGTATCGAGCTTTATCTGGACACTCGAATACAGGAATGGCCGTCACCATTTCCTCAATACCAACACAACCGAGGATGCCGACTTCTGGGAAAACCGCTATCTGTCGTTGAACGGCACCGACGACCGCACATCCTATTGGTCGCTTAAAAACACCTTTGGCATATCGCTGCTTGAAGGATTCAACAAGTATGCCAAGGCCGGTCTCTCGGCATTCGCCACTCATGAAATAAGAAAATACACCCTCCAGCCCGACACCATACCGACGAGCGGTCCTGACCGGCCCGAAGGTCTGACCCCCTATCCCTACAGCAGCACAGTGACACCACATGTGACACAAAACCTCCTGTGGGTGGGCGGACAGCTGACCAAACATCAGGGCACACTGCTCAACTACGAGGCGACGGCCCGATTCGGAATCATCGGCCCGGCTGCCGGAGAGATAGATGTCGACGGAAACGTCTCGACACGGTTCCGACTCTTTGGCGACACAGTGACAATAATGGCCTATGGAAGATTCAAAAACGAGACTCCGGCCTATCTGCTCAACAACTATGTGTCCAATCATTTCATCTGGAAAAACGACTTCGGGAAAACCCGCAGTTTCCGCGTGGGCGGTGTGCTGAACATCCCCCACACCCGCAGCCGTGTCAACGTGGGCATCGAAAACATTCAGAACTACATCTATTTCAACGAAAAGGCTCTCCCGACACAATATGGCAGCAACGTGCAGATATTCAGCGCGTCACTTGAACAGAACTTCAAGGCCGGAATCCTCAACTGGAACAACCGGCTGATTCTTCAGACATCGACAGCCGAGAGTGTCATCCCGCTGCCCAAATTCACCGTTTATTCCAACCTTTTCCTCCTGTTCAAGGTCGCGAGGGTGCTTGACGTGCAGTTTGGCATCGACTGCGACTACTACACCAAGTATATGGCCCCCGGTTACCAGCCCGCCACGATGACTTTTTACAATCAGAACGAAATCAAGTGTGGAAACTACCCGCTGATGAACGCCTATATCAACATGAAACTCTCCAAGGCGAGATTCTATGTACTGTTCTCCCATGTCAACCAAGGCATAATCGGTGACAACAACTATTTCTCGATGCCCCACTACCCCATCAACCCGCGGCGTTTCCAGATGGGTGTCTCGGTAGATTTCAACAATTAACGCCACATGATAAAACCCTCGCTGAAAATACTCGTCCCACTGCTTGTCGCCGCAATTGCCGCGATGTTCCTGCTCAGGGAATGTTCCACACAGGTCCGCGACAACACACGCGGGTTCAATCCGGGAAACGGCGACACAATAAACGTGGCCATCGAATACTCGCCGCTGTCGCTCTACCGTTACGACGACACGCTGGGAGGGTTCAATTATGACATGCTGCGCATGGTGCTTGCACGGGAGGGGATGAAACTGAAATTCTATCCGGTCGCATCACTCGACTGGGCTCTTGACGGACTGGAAAACGGGAAATTTGACATCGTGGTCGCCGATATTCCCGTCACCTCGGGATTCAAAGAGAAATACCGGTTTACCGAGCCTGTACATCTTGACCGACAGATACTCGTCAGCAACGACACCACGGTTCACTCCCAGCTCGACCTCGCTCGCAAAACAGTTTATGTCCCCTCAGGTTCCCCCGCCGCCGACCGACTGCGAAACCTGTCCCACGAGATTGGCGACACGATTTATGTGGTCGAAGACAGCGGTTACGGTGCAGAGCAACTGTTCATGCTGACTGCCGCGGGCGAAATCCCGCTTGCCGTCGTCAACCGCGCAACCGCTGTACGGCTTGCCGCCGACTATCCCGACACCGACATTTCCACCCCCATATCTTTCACGCAGTTCCAGTCATGGGTAATGTCGCGTGACAGCACGGCGAGAGCCGATTCTATCGACGCGGCAATCACCCGTTTCAAAAACACGCAGGAATACCGCACTCTGCTCCGCCGATACGGAATCGGCGAGTAATTTCACCTCTCAACACAACAGGAAAGCGTTCCCTGCATCACGCAGAGAACGCTCTGGAATAATAATCATCAATTCTAATTATCGGTTATATTTTCTCAAATCGATACCGACAACGCAACTGCAGCCATAAATCTCCATCAGAGAAAGAGAGAATCAGCCCAAAAGCCAATATAAATGGAGATAACGGACATTATGGTCAGTCTAAAATTTAGAGAGTTATGAGATTATTGATTGTTTTTAGAGATTATGGAAAATGATTGTTTTTAAGTTATGTTTGTTTTGAGTCTGGTTTAGAGTTACTAAAAAAAGGAGACCCGGATTCCACATCCCTGCCGCCACACGAGAGGAGAACGGTTATTGGAGACGGGGATGGCTCAATGAGCCTCCTTTAAAGAATAGTGGTGCAAAATCATGGGATAAAAATCTCTCCCTTAATCGTGTCTTATGGATATTGTCACAGATTGTTTTCGCATTGCAAAATTACTAACACCCTGATTATTACGCAAGTGCTTTAACTTTAATTCGCCATAATTATCGTGTTAATGTCATTTTAACTTAAAACCGTCCAAAGAGAAAAGCACACTTCGGGCAACTGGATTTCTGTTTTACAACCGTTTAATCCCGAGGCCCATTTACAAGTCAGGTCACATTTTCACTAAAAATTGATTAAACAATTTCCACCCGTCTGAAAAAAAATCTTTAAATTTGTGGAATCAACATTGATTCAATCCCATGTCAGATAAAACCAACCGTCAATTTGAGGCCGCTTTGAAGTCGTGCCGCGATATTTTTGAGAAAAAACTTACCGATTACGGCGCATCGTGGCGCATCATGCGTCCCTGCTCCATCACCGACCAGCTTTTTATAAAGGCCAAGCGCATACGCACCCTTGAAGAAACCGAGGCTATGGTACAGGAAGGCATCCTCCCTGAATTTATAGCCATCGTCAACTACGGCATCGTCGGTCTCATCCAGCTCCGGCTCGGCGCTGCCGACACCGTCGATATTTCAGCACAGCAGGCAATGGAGCTATATGACCGTTATGCAGCCATGACCGCCGAGCTAATGAAAGCCAAGAACCATGACTATGGCGAAGCATGGCGCGGCATGCGTGTAAACTCTTATACCGACCTGATTCTAACCAAGATTCAGCGGACCAAGCAGATTGAGAGCAACCGTGGCAAAACCATCATCTCGGAAGGAATCGACGCCAACTATATGGACATGGTCAACTATGCCGTTTTCGGAATCATCAAACTGACTGAGGAAGATGGCGCGTCTTGCTGACATCCACGCCCGGCTGACTCCGGCAATCGTGTGGATTCTGCGCCTCGCCATCGGCGCGACCTTTATCATGTCGGGATTCGTCAAGGGTATCGACGTGTGGGGGAGCGTATATAAAATCAGCGAGTATCTGACCGTGTGGAATCTCAGCGTCCCCGAGTCAATTGTCACAATCGGGGCCGGCTTGCTTGCTGCTGTCGAGTTCATCTGGGGATTGCTGCTGTTCTTCGGCTCCTACCGGCACATGTCAGTGTGGGGACTTCTGCTCATCATGTGCGGAATGCTGCCCCTCTCGGCCTATATCGCTATCGCCAACCCTGTGGCCGACTGCGGATGTTTCGGCGACTTCTGGGTGATATCCAATACTGCAACCTTTGTCAAGAACATCTTTATTACCGCCGCCCTAATCTATCTGGCGATTTACAACAACCGCGTAAACGGATTGTACGGCACCTATATCCAGTGGGTTATCGGCGGTCTTGCGACTCTCTATATTCTCATTATCGAGGTCTACGGCTTCAACGTGCAACCCATGCTTGACTTCCGACGGTTCAGCGAGGGAGTGGAGCTGATACCGTCATCTGCCGCCGATGGCGAAGATGATGAAGACAACGAGGCTGTCTATGAGTTTATCTATGAGCGCGACGGGTTGCAAAGAGCTTTCACTGAAGACGACCTTCCCGAAGATACGGCTTGGGTATTCGTCGACCGTCACCTGATTTCAGGAAACGAACATGCCGAAGACGGATTCACCATCATCGAGGACGGTGAGGATGTCGCCCCCTACATTATCAGCAACAGCGGGGAACAGTTTATCGTCACTATCCCTGACATTCACCATGCCGACCTTTCTTCCTCCTATAAAATCAACGACCTCAACGACTTTATCTCGGGCCGCGGCGGGTCGCTGGTGACGCTTATAGGCAACAGTGCCGAAGACAACGACTACTGGCGCGATATATCGATGGCCGACTACGAAATCTATTCGGCAGAACCGACACTGATTAAAGAACTCGCGCGAGGTAACGTGGGCCTCGTCTATCTGCGCGACGGCGTGGTGCAGTGGAAACGCTCGCTCGCGTCAATTAACTACGGGGCCATGTCGGCCGTCACAGGCCAAGACGAAATGCTCGATTTCCTCACTCCCCGCAGCCTGCGCTATCTCAAGACCATCACAGGAATCCTCCTGATAATCCTCGGAGGCATCCTTGTGCTCGACCGCAGCGGGCGGCTTGTAGCTTGGTCTCTAACCAATATTATCAATAAAGTCAGAAATCACAAAGACACGACTTCACAACCATGACACAATTTAATACCGACAATTTCCTGCTTCAGACACCCGTGGCACAGCAACTGTACCACGAACAGGCAGCCGACCTGCCGATAATAGACTACCACTGTCATCTCGACCCGGCGATGATTGCCCGTAACCACCGTTTCAGCTCGATTACCGAGCTGTGGCTCGGAGGCGACCACTACAAGTGGCGCGCACTGCGTTCCAATGGTGTCGACGAGCGGTTCATAACCGGCAAGGACACGAGCGACTGGGAAAAGTTTGAAAAATGGGCCGAGACTGTCCCCTACACCTTCCGAAACCCGCTTTACCACTGGACTCATCTTGAACTGAAAACAGCCTTCGGCATAACCGACCGCCTCAACCCCGAGACGGCACGGGACATTTTTGAAAAATGCAACGACCGGCTGCAAAACGACCCGTCGATGACCGCGCGCGGCCTGATGCGCCGCTACAACGTGGAGGTGGTCTGCACGACCGACGACCCCGTTGACTCGCTGGAACATCACAAGGCAATAGCCGACAGCGGATTTGAAATCAAGGTTCTCCCCACTTGGAGGCCCGACAAGGCAATGGCCGTAGAAAACCCCGAGGCGTTCCGTGCCTACGTCGACCGGCTGGCCGAAGTTTCGGGCGTGACCGTCAACACTTTCAACGACATGGTCGACGCACTGCAACGCCGCCATGACTTCT
This sequence comes from uncultured Porphyromonadaceae bacterium, assembly GCA_947176615.1. Lineage (GTDB taxonomy): Bacteria > Bacteroidota > Bacteroidia > Bacteroidales > Muribaculaceae > Duncaniella. The sequence goes on along the minus strand of CAMWRO010000023.1, from coordinate 9,926 downwards.
TCGAGTCGATGGGATGCCGCCTCAGCGACCACGGACTGGAAGAGTTTTATGCCGACGATTTCACCGATGACGAAATCGCCGCTATCTTTGCCAAAGTATATGCCGGACACAACCTCACCGCCGAGGAAACCCGCAAGTTTAAAAGCAAGATGCTGCTCATTTTCGGCGAGATGGACCATGATTCAGGCTGGGCACAGCAATTCCATTACGGGACCATCCGCAATTCCAATACCCGCATGATGTCGCTCATCGGCCCTGACACCGGTTTTGACTCAATCGGCGAATTTGCCACCGCGACATCTATGGCCCGTTTTCTCGACCGCCTCAACAGCCGTGGCAAACTCGGCAAGACCATCCTCTACAACCTCAACCCGGCCGCCAACGAGGTAATCGCCACCATGATAGGCAACTTTCAGGACGGCAGCATTCCCGGAAAGATACAATTTGGCTCGGGATGGTGGTTCAATGACCAGATTGACGGCATGCAGCGCCAGATGAACGCATTGTCGCTACTCGGACTTCTGAGCCGTTTCGTCGGTATGCTGACTGACTCGCGGTCATTTATCTCCTATCCCCGCCACGAATACTTCCGCCGCACGTTGTGCAACCTTATCGGTAATGACATCGAGACAGGACTGATACCCTACACGGGATATGAGAAGGAGCGCGTCGATGCAATGGTGCGCGACATCTGCTATTTCAACGCCAAAAACTATTTCAATTTCTAACCACCACACCGACATCTGCATATCATGGAAATATCCACTTCTGTCGCGGCAGCAAAGACACGGACCAATTTTCGCTGGGTCATATGCTCGCTGCTGTTTTTCGCCACCACGATCAACTATCTCGACCGTCAGGTATTGTCCCTGACATGGAAAGACTTCATCGCCCCGGAATTTCACTGGACTGACAGTGACTACGGCACAATCACCGGTTTCTTCTCGCTGTTTTATGCCGCGATAAGCCTTGTCGCCGGCAAATTCATCGACTGGATGGGGTCGCGCAAAGGCTATCTTTGGGCCATCTTCATCTGGTCAGGCGCAGCTTGCCTCCATGCGGGATGCGGATGGATGACGATGAAAATCGAAGGTCTCGACAGCGTCGAGGCTCTTGCCGCCGTAAAAAGCGGCTCGGCTCTGGCCCTGTCGATTGCCACGGTTTCAGTGTGGCTGTTCCTCGGATGCCGCGCACTCCTCGCCCTCGGCGAGGCCGGCAACTTCCCTGCCGCAATCAAGGTGACCGCACAATATTTCCCCAAAATGGACCGCGCTTTTTCCACTGCCGTGTTCAACTCGGGAGCATCCGTGGGCGCGCTTGCCGCCCCCCTCTGCATCCCGCTGCTGGCTCATCTGCTGGGTTGGGAAATGGCATTCATCATCATCGGTGCGCTCGGATTCGTGTGGATGGGATTCTGGAACACCCTCTATACCTCGCCCGAAAAATCACGATTTGTAAATCAAGCCGAACTTGACTATATCAGGCAGGACGAGGCCGGGGAACCGGCGGCCGAAATCAAGGCCGAGCAGACCGAGACAATATCGTTCTGGCGTTGTTTCTCATTCCGTCAGACGTGGGCCTTCATCATGGGCAAGGCCCTGACCGACGGCGTGTGGTGGTTCTTCCTGTTCTGGGCTCCGGCCTATTTCTCCGACCAATTCGGCTACGCGTCTTACACCCCGATGGGACAAGGCCTGATTTTCACACTCTACCTCATCGTGACCGTGCTGTCAATCGCAGGCGGTTATCTGCCACGCATTTTTGTCGAGAAACGCGGCATGAATCCCTACGAAGGCCGCATGAGAGCAATGCTCATGTTTGCCTTCGTGCCTGTGCTCGTCCTCTTTGCACAGCCGCTTGGCGCACACTCGGCATGGTGGCCCGCAGTCATCATCGGACTTGCCGGAGCTGCCCATCAGGCTTGGAGTGCCAACCTTTACTCGACAATCGGCGACATGTTCCCCACCTCGACAGTGGCCTCCATCGTCGGTATCGGAACAATGGCGGGAGGAGTCAGCTCCTATATCATATGCCAAGGCTCAGGCATACTCTTTGACTACGGTGCACGCATGGGTGACGCGTTCACATTCATGGGTTTCGCGGGCAAACCGGCCGCCTACATGATTGTGTTCTGCGTATGCGCCGTCTCCTATCTCCTCGCTTGGTGCGCCATAAAGCTCCTCGTCCCCCGCTATAAAAAAATCATCCTCTGAAATAACAACCCTTGAATCCATTAAAGTAACGAGCGTGGCGGAACACTCAGAGAGTTCCGCCACGCTCGTTACTTTTCTAATATTACCAGCCGCCGGAGGCTCCGCCGCCGCCGGTAAATCCGCCGCCGAAACTGCCGCCTGAGAATCCGCCCCCTCCGCCGCCTCCACGGCCAAGGCCGCCGAGAATCGCGCCGGCCGCGGCTGCTGCCGCCGGGTCGGGTTTCCGGGCAATCTTGTAGGGTCGCTGATTCTGATGGCCGCAGTTGCGGCAGGCATAGATGTCTACACCCTGTCCCTCGCGGTGAACCGTGGGGGCGACAAGTGTGCGGCGGTCGACAAGCGACATGGCGCGGGCGCCGCATCGGGGACACACCGAGTAGGATGAGCCGCGATTTATATAGGGTAGTATCTCGGTGGTGGCACATGTCGGACACAGCCACACGTCATAGTCTATCGAGTTGAGTTTTTCCTCGGTATCCTGTGCCGGAGTCAGGTAATCGTTGTCGTGCTCCTCGTCGACGAGCTTCATGCGTGTCTGACAATTGGGGCAAAGCCGCTTGTGACGGCGCACCCGGTGCATCTTCCATATCAGTATCAGATAGGGAATCAGCCCCATGCCGAGTGTCAGGAACACGCCAAACAGGGAGATTGTCTTGATCTCGTCAAGAGACCGGTAACGCTGCACGTCGTCAAGCCGGCGGGTAGAAACGATTTTCACAACGACAACGATGAGCATTACCACGGCTATCAATGCCGCAAACCCGAGAAACATGTTGAAAAACTCACCGGCGGTGAGGTCATCACCGCGACTGACACGCGAATCGTTGGCATACTTCGATTTCAACTCGTCGGCAAGCTCGGGGTTGGCAAGCACCTCCCCTATCGCCCCGACTGCAGCAATCGTCCCGGCATCATAGTCGCCGTTGCGGAAATCGGGTGCCATGACATTGCGGATAATGCGACCTGCGATAATGTCGGGCAACGCGCCCTCGACACCGTAGCCGGTGCGGATGACGGCCTTGCGGTCACCCCGCGAGATGAGCACGATGACACCATTGTCCTTGTCCTTTTTCCCGACTCCCCATTTTTCAAACAAAGCTGTTGCAAATTCATCGGGAGTCATCGACGGGTCAATCTCGTCAATGGCCACAACCACGACCTCGGCCGACGTCGATTGCCATATCGAGGCAAGCTGAGCGTCAAGCCGCGATACAGCCTCGGCCGACAGGACTCCGTCGGGGTTGGACACATATCGCGTGCGGTCGGCCACATGCACATTTGGCACTTCGTCGACCGTGACGGCTCCCGCGACAAACGCGAGAATCGAGAATATCATTATGTGGATAAATCGTTTCATGTCAGTTGTTGATTTTCAGACTCATTCCGTTGAGTTTGCGGTAAAGGTCGAGGGCGTAGACATCGGTCATGCCCGAAATGTAATCGACCGCGGCAAGTATCTTGCCATACAATGTGGGCGCATTGACCTCATATTGTCCCGGAACCTTTGCGAGAAGGAGTTTCGAGTAATTCTCATCGGGATGCAGAACGGCGTGTATGACCTTCTCCATCAGGAAAGAGATAATGCTCGTACCGGCCAGCTCGATATCCACGACATCGGGAGCAGAATAGATTTTATTCCATGAAAGCTGCTCGCAGCGGCGGTATCCCTCCCGTTCAAGCGTAGTTATGTGGTCAAGCAGGGAGCCTGTGAACTCTCCGGCAAGGATGCTTTTTTCATTATCAACAAACGCGCGTGCGCAACAGTTGACAAGCAAGCCGATAATACTGGAACGCAGATAACCTATTTTTTCATTCGGGTCATCTACACTCCCCATGACATCGACGATGTGTGCCCGGCGGTCAGCATCAAAGTAACCGAGAAAAAGCTCGATGACGTCGGCTGTGGGAAGATGGCCGAGCTTGTGGGCATCCTCTATGTCCATGATTTCGTAACAGATATCGTCGGCGGCCTCGACGATGTACACGAGCGGGTGACGGGCATATCTCACCTCCCCGTTCTCGCCGGGACGCTGAATCATTCCCAGTTCGGTGGCCACCTTGACAAAATCCTCCTTCTCGGATGTGAAAAAGCCGAATTTCGACTTGTTTCCCGCAAGGGTGGCCTCATAGGGATACTTGACGATTGACGCAAGAGTGGAATAGGTCATGGCGAAACCTCCCGGGCGGCGGCCGTTGAACCGGTGGGTCAGCAGGCGGAAAGCGTTGGCGTTTCCTTCAAAGTTGGTCAGGTCGGCCCACTGGCCGGCGGTGAGGTCGTTCTGCAGGTCGCGCCCCGCGCCTTCGCTGAAAAACGACGAGATGGCCTTCTCGCCCGAATGTCCGAAAGGCGGGTTGCCCAAGTCGTGGGCAAGACATGCCGCCGCTACAATCTCTCCGATGGCATCAAGCTGCCCCGCCCACTCTCGGCCGGCATAACGGAGTTTCAGCTCGGCGGCAATCTCGTTGGCGAGAGAACGACCGACACATGCCACCTCGATGCTGTGGGTCAGCCGGTTGTGGACAAACACGCTTCCCGGCAACGGGAAAACCTGAGTCTTGTTCTGCAACCTGCGGAAAGGAGAAGAAAACACCAGTCGGTCATAATCACGCTGGAAATCGCTGCGGGACCCCCCGCGCCGCGCGTCGTGGTAATGTTCCAGACCGAAACGCTTGTCACATATCAGTCTGTCCCATTGCATCGCGCCACTATTTAACTTGTCATTCATCACGACGCGAAGTTACGAAAATTATTTCAATGCATTATTCATAATGCATTATTCTCAATCTCCTTTTTCTTGCTGGGATGGGTCGCAACCCATTCGATAAGGGAGTTGAACGCCGAGCTGACAAGCGAGATACCCGTAATAAGGACCACGACACTGTTGATGGTGCGCAAGTCGGTGAAAACCATCAACAGACCGGCGGCTATCATCAGGACGGGTATTATGTAATAGTACCACGGAAGTATAAACGGCTTGGACAGCCATCCGATAAAAGCGATGTGGTATATGCCTCCGATTATCAGTATTCCGGCAAAGATATACACTAAAATATGGGCAAACATCGTGGGGAATACGCACATCACCGCCCCGAGGACAATCGCCCCGATTCCGGCAATCACCGATGCCACATTGCCCGACATGCGCGAGCTGATTCCGCTGACAAGACTGAAGATGCCGGGTATCATGAACATTATACCTATCAGAATCACAATCCAGTCAAGAATATCGACACGCTGATAGAGGCATATCAAAGCTATGCCGACCGCCAAAACTATCACCGAAGTGAACAAATCAATTTTCCCACTCATAACTTTGTTGAAATTTAAATGACACATTAATTATAATATAATACACTTAACGAAGTATTAATGTTTATGAATTTTTTCATTTCCAAATTATATTTGTAAATTTGCCGTGTAATCAGTACAAATCATCACATTTTAGGCCGACAGGCGCAGTCTGTCGTTCCAAAATGCCATAAAAAACGCGCTATGAGCAAATCACTGACATCAGCACTTGTGGCCATCACAATCAGCCTGCCGCAAATGCTTTCAGCGGCCGAAAGCTATCAGCCGCTGCACGCGAGCCTCGTCTATTCCAACAGTATCAGCGAGACCGAGGTGGGCATTTACTCTTTTAATGCCACGAAATACGGGCGTGAAACCGTGTGGCAGGACATCAACCTCAACGCCAACGGAGGTGGCGTGTTTGCCGACGGCTACTACTTCTCCACGCTGTACACCGAAAACTACGGGACCATCTATGTGTATCACTACATCTACAACCCCTATGATTTCAACGAAGTCCCGGTATTTATCGAAGGTAGTCTCGAAAACGTGGCGACCGACTTGGCTTGGGACACGGAAAGCGGGAAAATATACGGATGTTTTTCATCGGTCGACGGGTTCTCTTTCGGCACAATAGCTTTCGATGCCCGAAACGCCAAGGTGACACACGAGACAATCGCCCCGCTCGAAACCGAGTGGAACGGCTGCGCCATTGCCCCTGACGGAACTCTCTATGCCATAACCAAGGAGGGCGACCTGTTCTCGGTCGACAAGTCGACCGGCAAGATGACTGCTCTCGGAAATCTCGGCATCACATCGACCTACAACACGTCGGCCGCAATCGACCCCGTCTCGGGACGTTTCTACTATGCCGTATCCAACCAGTCAGACGCCGCCTTGTATCTCGTCGACCCGGTCAGCGCCAAGGCTCAGAAACTGTATGACCTCGCCGACAACGAGCAATTGCGCGGAATGTATTTCCCTGTCGCGCTCGCTCCCGACGATGCCCCGGCAGCCCCTGACGCGCTCTCGCTCCTGTTCACCGATGATGCCCTGAGCGGCACCCTCTCCTTTATCGCACCGTCGAAAACCTACGGCGGAGCCGACGCTACCGGCCCGCTTGACTACAATGTGACAGCCAATGATGTTGAAATCGCATCGGGCACGACCTCTTGCGGGACACCGACATCGACACAGATAACTGTTCCCGCCGCCGGAATGTATGAAATAGCCGTCAGCCTGTCCAACGCGGCGGGACAAGGCCCCAAACGGAGAACGTCACAATGGATAGGCAACGACATGCCGGCTCCCATCGACACCGTCATTCTGACCCGAAAAAACGGGATGTTCAATATCAGCTGGGCCGCTGTCACGTCGGGACTTCACAACGGGTATCTCGACAAGTCAAAAGTCTCCTACACCGTGACACGTCTCCCCGACATGAAGGTGATTGCCGAGGAAACAACACTGACATCGGTCAGCGACGAAATGCCGTCGCCCGAATCGCTGACCGCATTCAGTTACTCTGTTTCGGTCAATTATCCCGACTATACCCCTGTCCCGGTAGTTTCCAACAAGATTTATCGCGGAAACGTAACCCCGCCGTTCACCGACGATTTCTCTGACCCCGACATGTTTACAGCCTACTCGGCGATTGACGGAAACGGTGACCGCGCCACTTGGCTGAGAGGCTTCAACAACAACCTCCAGATCTACGGCAACCCGAAACGCAGTCTTGACGACTGGCTCATCCTCCCGGGAATGAACCTCGTTGAGGGACAGACCTACACGCTGACATTCTCGCTCAAAAGCGACTACACGCTTGATGCAAGCGGCGACCCCGACTGTTTTGAACTGTGTTATTCGACCGACCCGACCGGACCGTTCTCGGGCCAACTCCTGAAGAAAACCCGGATCAGCATTCCCGATGGAGTAAAAACCTATTCCGTCGCATGGGAACCCGCATCGACCGGAACCTACTATGTTGCCCTTCACGCTTGCAGCCCCGCCGGGACAGGCGGCATGACCGTCAAACACATCGACATTTCCGAGGGTCTCAATATCGCCGCACCGCAGGCTCCGCAGCTGTCAGTCGTTCCCGACACCGACTGCGCCCTCTCGGCCGAGATAACGATAACCGTCCCTGACAAGACCATGAACGGCGAGACTCTGACCTCGGTCCGGGAAGTCATCCTGTCGCGTGACGGAGAAGCCATAAAGCGCTTTAACACCGCCATAAACCCGGGCGACGTGCTGACCTTTACCGACGAGACCGCCACCAACGGCAACCACACTTATACTGCCGTCGCCACCAACGAAGGTGGCACCGGAAAAGCGGCTGTGACGACTGTGTATGTCGGCCTCGCCCTGCCATGCGCCCCGGGGAATGTCCGTGTCAAGGAAACCGGAAATTTCGGCGAGGTCGAAATCTCATGGGACCCCTCGCTGAAAGATGTCAACGGCAAGAATATCCCCGCCGGAATGGTAACCTACTCGCTCTATGACCTCACCGAGCGGCGCTATATACTGGAAAATACCCCCTCCCTGAACCACACTGTCATAGCGCTTGAGCCGGGTGCCTCGCAGGATTTTGTCGAATATGCCGTCTTTGCATCCACCCCGGCAGGGCGTAACGACATGGGGACCAACTCGGAACTGATACCCGTAGGGCCGGCCTACACAATGCCCTACATCGAGCATTTTGACGGAAACGATACCGGAATAATGGGTAATACCGTGTCATCTGATTTCGGTGCATCGTGGCGCTACGGATATGCCGAGGGATCTCCCGACGGCGACAACAGCGGTCTGGTATTCGCGGCCAACGAAGGCGAATCAGGCGAATTTTTCACCGGTAAAATCAACGTATCGGGCGAGAATCCATCGTTTGTATTCTTCTATTACGATACTCCCGGGGCAACTGAGACCCTCAAAGTCCTCGTCAACTCGGGCGAAGGGTTCAAGGAGGTCGAAACTATAGGAATGGGGAAAATCACCAATCCTGCTTGGCTGCGGTCATGGACCGACCTTTCTCAATTCAAGGGAAAAGATATCCAAGTGAAATTTGAGTACACTATCGCCCGCACTCCATTGAAAATCGACAACATGCAGCTCGTCGACCTGCCTGAATCGAGCCTGACAGTAAAATCAATCTCGGCCCAAGGCAAAATCGAGGCAGGCAAAAGCCTCCGCGTCGACCTCTATATTCAGAACACCGGTGCCGCAACTGTCGAAAACTCCTCGGTTTCATTCTTCCGCAACGGCAAGCTCATCGAGAGCGGTGACCTTCCCGAGATTTATCCCAACGAGATAATCGTAGCTTCAATCAACGACGACATCACCCCCGTCAGTCCCGACAAGGTGGAATATCACGCCGTTGTAGACTGCCCCGGAGATACTGACGATGACGACAACATCTCGTCAACAATCACCGTCAACGTAATCAAGCCCGCCTATCCCGCCGTCGAGACCCTGAGCGCGTCGGCTGTCGACGAGGGAGTGTTGCTGTCATGGACAGCCCCCGACCTCTCGATTTCGGCCGTCAAGGTATTTGACGACGTGGAATCCTACAAAGCTTTCTCTATCGGCCTCCCCGGCAGCGAGGTTGCCGATGACAACGTGGGGGCATGGACGATGGTCAACAACACTCCGGGCGAGACATCCTCACCCTCGGGAATGCACCCCAACTCATTCAACGAAAAGTCGTTCATGGTCTTCTCTGCATCACAAGCAGGCCTGTCAGTCAATCAATTCCCGCTTTACAGCGGCCACAACGGCAGCGACCAGTGCTTTATCTGTATGCCGGTCATGTGGACTCAGCTTGACAAGTGGATGATTTCGCCACGCCTCTCGGGCAACGCACAGACAATCAGTTTCTTTGCCGCCCCGGTTGACAAGGCCAACGGTTGGGAAAGCATGGAAGTCCTCTACTCGACATCCGATATGGCGACAGCCTCATTTACCTCGGCACTCACCGCCACCGTCAAGGGCGACTGGAAAGAATACACCGTTGACCTCCCCTCAGGCGCCGCTTATTTTGCAATAAGAAGCAAGTCTTATCAAGAATTGGGCCTGAAGATTGACGACATTTCCTACGAAGGTGCCAATCCCTACTCCGACGCGGTCATCGCCGGTTACAACATCTACCGCGACGGACAGAAAATCAACGAGTCGCCCATCGCCGGCTCGCAGTTTATCGACAACACCTGTGACGATAGCGGCGACCATGTCTACAACGTCACCGTCGTATATGACCTCGGCGAATCGCGCGGGTCCAACGATGCTGTCATCTCAATGAGCGGCATTGCAGCCATAGAGGGCGGCAACATCAGCATCGGCAACGTGGGCCACGACCTCGTTGTCAGCGGAGCCGAAGGGTGCATGACCTCGGTCTACACCGTCGACGGCACAACAATCTATCGTGC
>CAMWRO010000022.1 GCA_947176615.1 uncultured Porphyromonadaceae bacterium | reverse complement strand
AGTGCCGGTGGATTTATCACGAAACAGACCTTTACCGTCTCGCCACGGAACTTTTTGCCGAGTGCGAGACTCTGATTGATTGGTTTCTTGTTGACGAGGCCCAGTTCCTTACTGCCGACCAAGTAGACCAGCTTGCACGCGTGGTTGACGATTTTGGTTGCAATGTGGTGTGTTACGGACTCCGCACCGATTTCCAGAGTCACCTTTTTGAAGGTTCACGCCGGTTGTTTGAGATTGCCGACACCCTTGACGAAATCAAGTCGACCTGTACCTGTGGGCGCAAGACCATTATCAATGCCCGCATTGATCGCAACGGAGATTTCGTCGACCAAGGCGAGCAGGTGGAAATCGGGGGTGACGAGCGTTATATCGCCGTGTGCCGCAAGTGCTGGCGCAACAAGCGCATCGAGCAGTCAACACGTTTGGCTTTGCCGTTTACCGAACTCAACGACGTCGAATAATCAGAATTATTTAAACCGTAAGCCGTTTAAATTGTCTATATATTATATATGTAAAATAAATATTATGAAACGCTTTTTCACCCTCTTGACAATTGCCGCGTCTATAACGGTTTCTTCGCTCGCCTCGCAACCGGTATTGCTCGTTGATGAAACCCTGACCTACGATGTGATTTACAAGTGGGGGCTGATAAACAAGGTCGCCGGTTATGCCTCAATGACCCTGAGGAATGACGGGGAATATTATCAGGCTGCGGTCTATGCCCGCAATGCCTCATGGGCCAACAGCATCTACAAGCTCCGTGACACGCTCTACACAACGATGACAAAGGAGGGACTGTATCCGATAAAATATACTTATATTGCTCATGAAAACGGGAAATATAAGAAAGACATCGTTGACTTTTCCCGCGTCGGCAACACTTTTTTCGGTGACTGCACCCGCTACAAGCAGAATAAGGCCGGAGCGCCGATAACATCTTCCACTCTCAAGCTCGAAGCTCAAGGGATGACGGTCGACATGCTCAGTTCCTTCTTTTATCTCCGCACTCTTGATTTCCCGACAATGACCAACGGGCAAAGCATAACGGTCAACATTTTTTCGGGAAGCAAGAAGGAGAAACTAAAGATAACATATCGCGGGCAGCAGAATATCAAACTAAACGGCCGGAATTTTGACACTTACTACATCAACTTCACATTCACAAGAAATGGAGTTGAAAGCTCGGCTCCCATGTCGGGTTGGATTTCGACTGATTCGCAGCGTATCCCTCTGAAAGTCGAAGGCAGTCTGCCCGTCGGAAAGGTCAGAGCCCTGTATACCGGGCCGAATCCATAATGCCTCGCACATTATAATCAATCATCAATCACAGAATGAAATCAAAATATATCTTCAAGGCTATGCTGGCAGCTTCGATAATGACAGCTTTGCACTCTTGCGGAGGAAAAACGGCCGGTCCTGACCGCGACGTAAATCTGAAAATAGTCCAGACCACCGATGTTCACGGCAACTATTTTCCATATAACTTCATTACGCGCCAACCCGGGTCAGGCTCGCTTGCAAGAGTGCTGACACGAGTTAACTCGCTGCGTGACAGCCTCGGGGCGGAAAATGTATTGCTTTTTGACAACGGAGACATACTACAAGGACAGCCGACGGCCTATTATTACAACTTTATAGATACCGTATCGCCGCATGTGACAGCGGAGATGATGAATTATATGGGGTACAGTCTCGCAACCATCGGAAACCATGATGTCGAGACCGGACACGCAGTCTACGACCGTTGGCGCAGCCAGCTCGACATGCCGTTACTCGGAGCCAATGTCGTAAATGCCGAGACGGGCGAGCCTTACTTGCAGCCATATGCAATCATCGAGCGTGACGGCATCAAGGTTGCCGTTCTCGGACTTCTGACCCCCGCCATACCCGCTTGGCTTCCTGAAACACTGTGGAGCGGACTGCGGTTTGACGACATGGTTGAAACCGCCCGAAAATGGGTGCCGATTATCAAGGAGAAAGAAACCCCCGATGTAATGATCGGACTGTTCCACGCGGGCCGTGACTCGACTAAGATGACCGGGGAGTTTGTCGAAAACCCGTCCATGATTATCGCGGAAAAGGTACCGGGATTTGATGTCGTGCTGATGGGACATGACCACACGCTCTATAATCAGAAAATCGTCAACGTAGCAGGCGACACTGTGCTCGTAATCAATCCCGCCAATAATGCCGACAATGTGGCCGAAGTGGACATTGCCATATCGGTGCGCAACGGAAAAATTGCGAATAAACGATTTAGCGGAAATATCGTCAATGTCGACGAGGCTGTTCCCGACAGCGCGTTTATGAACCGTTTCAAATCCCGGTATGAGACAATCGACAATTTTGTTTCGCGTAAAATCGGAACCGCGACCGGCGATTTCACATCGTGTGACGCTTATTTCGGCCCGTCGGCTTTCATGACACTGCTACACAAGCTGCAACTTGAAATAGGTGACGCTGACATCTCGTTTGCCGCACCGCTGTCATTTGATGCTGTTATAAAAAAAGGCGACATCACGATGAGCGACATGTTCAGTCTTTACAAATATGAGAACATGCTCTACACGATGGAGCTGACCGGTCAGGAAATAAAGGACTATCTTGAGGAAAGCTATTCAATCTGGGCACAACAGATGTCCTCCCCGGCCGACCATCTGTTGTTGTTTTCTGAAAACGGGAATGCGGCCAAAGGGGATTATGCGAAACTCAAGAACCCCTCCTATAACTTTGACTCGGCAGCCGGTATAAACTATACAGTCGATGTGACAAAGCCTAAAGGCGAGAAAATAACAATCACAGGCATGAGTGACGGGACTCCTTTTGATCTCAACCGGCGTTACCGTGTCGCAATAAATTCCTATCGCGGCAATGGTGGTGGCGACCTGCTGACCAAGGGAGCCGGAATCCCTCAGAATGAGTTAAAAAAACGCATTGTAAAGGCCACCGACAAAGATTTGCGATTCTATCTGATGAAAGTCATTGAGACCAAGGACGCATTGTCGCCATCCATTGATAAGAACTGGAAATTTGAGCCTGCCGAGTTTGTCGCTCCCGCAATTGTCCGCGACCGCGAGATTCTTTTTGGCAAATAGACACTCTTGTTCAGGTTTTATAACCAAACAAGGGTTAAAAATATCATAATAGCCACAACCATGATGGCTGTTATGATATTTTTTTATAAATTTGCCGCCCAATAAACCAAATTGTCCACAATATAATTTTTATTGAATATCGATGACAAAATCAGAACAAGCAAGACCGTCTCTCATTGTGTCGTTGTTACCACTTGTCACATTGTTGACTTGTATTCTGTCTATCATTATCTTTCTTGGCCCCGGGGCCGTAGCCGATTACAGCCATTATGCGCTTCTCGGCGCGGCGACACTGTCGGTCTTATTGGCCGCGACTTCCGGAACCCTCCGACTTGACAATCTGAAGTCGGGACTGATGAAAAGTTCAAGACAAACGCTACCTGCCGTGCCCATGCTGTTGTTTATCTCAATGGTGGCTACGACATGGATGCTCAGCGGGGTTGTCCCGACTCTTATCGACTATGGCCTGCGCTTTTTGAATCCCACTTTGTTTCTTGTCACAACCTGCGTGGCATGCAGCATTATTTCTATCCTGACAGGCAGTTCGTGGTCAACCATCGCTACTATCGGTGTCGCTTTCATGGGCATAGGGACAGTCATGGGTTACAGTCAGGCCATGATTGCGGGAGCTATCATCTCGGGTGCATATTTTGGCGACAAGATGTCCCCGTTGAGCGATACGACCGTCGTGGCATCATCGGCATGCGGCGTAGACTTGTTCAAGCACATCCGCTATATGATGATAACGTCAGGCCCGGCTATGGCAACGGCCATAATAGTGTTTTTCATCCTTGGAATCAGCAACGAAACATTGGCGGCCGCATCATCGGCAGACCTTACCTCGTGTCTTAACGAAACATTTGAAATCTCTCCGTGGACATTGATAATTCCGGCGTTGACAATCACAATGATAGTCATGAGGGTGCCGACAGTCCTGACTCTTGCCGGCAGCGCAATGCTTGGAGCCATAGGCATTTATGTATTTCAGCCCGAGATAGCCGCGTCGTTAAGCGACATGTCGGCCGGAATAATGTCCCAAGCCGGAGACTTGATAAAGATATTATGGAGCGAGACCGCTCTTACTACAGGTCATGACCTTCTCGATTCACTCGTAGCGACTTCGGGTATCACAGGAATGCTGCCTACCATAGCCCTCGTGCTTTCGGCAATGCTTTTTGGCGCGGCAATGATCGGGACCGGGATGCTTGCAACGCTCACCGAAACATTCACACGCCGTCTGCGGCGCCGCACTTCTATTGTCGGCGCGACTGTCGGGAGCGGATTGTTCCTTAATTCCTGCACGGCTGACCAGTATCTGTCGTTGATTATCGGAGGCAACATGTATCGAAACGTGTATCAGCGTTTTGGACTTGAGCCCCGTCTTTTGAGCCGCTCACTTGAAGATTCCGTGTCGGTAACCTCGGTTCTTATTCCGTGGAACTCATGCGGCGTAACCCAGTCGGCTGTTTTAGGGGTTTCGACATTTGCCTATTTCCCCTATTGTGTCTTCAATATCATGTCACCGCTGATGACCATGTTTTTTGCATGGACAGGATGGCGCGTCAAGTGCCTCTTGGGCTCGTCTGACGAATCAGATGGCGCACTTGCTGACGAATTATCGCCCGCAATAGTTAAAATGGACTCCAACAGTGAGTAATTTCACTCAAAATTTGTATATTTGTGACCTAATACATTTTGTTATGGCACTTGATATTCGCAAAATTTACGGATTAATCGGATTTCCGCTTACTCATTCATTTTCCAAGACTTATTTCAACAATAAGTTCGAATCGGAAAACATTAACGCCGAGTATATCAATTTTGAGATTCCCGACATCGGTGATTTAATGGAAGTAGTGGCCGAATATCCCGATTTGTGCGGCCTTAATGTGACCATTCCATATAAGGAACAGGTGATTCCGTATATGGACGAAATGGATGCTGATGCAGCTGCTATCGGTGCGGTAAATGTCATTAAGTTCATACGTTCCAAAGGCGATAATCTGAGGTTTAAGGGTTACAACTCGGATATTGTCGGATTCAGCGACTCTATCCGCCCCTTGCTTACGCCACAGCGCGACAAGGCTCTTGTTTTAGGTACCGGCGGCGCATCCAAGGCGGTGGTCCGCGGACTCCATAACCTCGGTGTAGAGTCCCGGCTGGTTTCCCGTAACAAGAAGGAAGGAGTTATAACCTACGGAGAAATTGACGCTGAGATTATGGCCACTCATAAAATCATTGTCAACACCACTCCACTGGGGATGTACCCACATGTCGATGAATGCCCCGATATCCCATACGAATTTCTGACTCCGCAACATCTGTGTTACGACCTTCTGTATAACCCCGATGTAACCCTCTTTATGAAACGGGCACGGGAGATGGGGGCCGAGGTCAAAAACGGACTTGAAATGCTCTTGCTGCAAGCCTTTGAATCATGGCGTATCTGGAATGAATAACATGCCGTGCAATGAGAGCACCGCTGTCACGCGTGCCGCTGTTGATTCCTACACTTGCCTATGTGGCGGGGATTCTTGCGGGACAATTTGATTTCTCCCTTCTTTGGTGCTTGGTGACTGTCGGCACCTCATTGATTTTAGGGTGGAAAAGACATGTATATGCAGCCGTAATTGTTCTCGTATTTACTCTCGGGGTTGGCAATACGCGGTTGCTGGCCCCGGTTCCTGTCAATGATTCTCTTATAAGGAATGAAACGACTTATAGCGGCGTGACAATAAAGTCGCGTGAGACGGAATCGGCACAACTGCTCGTTGTCAATATCGACAGTGTGGATAATCGCAGGTGCAGACCATTCCGCATGGCGGTCACCATTCCGATGATGACACCACTGATAGATGATACAGACCGCATTAAATTCAGGGCCGAAATAACAGTCCCCACCCCCGAGACTGACCTTCCCGATGAAATAGACTACAACTCATATCTTATTGAAAACGGTATAGTCGCCACGGCTCTTGTGGAACCTGACAACATAACGGCCGTTACGCCTGAACCGGGACTGCTAAATTCGCTGCGCCGTCAGCGCCGGTCCATGACCCGGTTGATTCTCACCGCTCCCTTTAACAGCCATACCGCTGAATTTCTCAATGCGGCTCTGGCCGGGGATGCCTCGCTGATGACAGCTGATGTGCGCCAACTTTTTTCCACTACAGGACTCGCCCACATACTTGCGCTAAGCGGACTTCATGTGGGGCTTATTGCATTGCTTTTGTCGATATTGCTATTTCCGCTCCACCTGTCAGGGCATCGTTATCTGAAAAATATAGTCACAATAATCACATTGTGGCTTTTTGCAATCATGACCGGTCTGTCACCGTCAGTGGTAAGGGCGGTTATAATGGCCACGTTGTTTCTAACAGGGAACATGTTGCAACGACGTCAATCAGCCATAAACTCCCTGTGTTTTGCAGCACTGGCAATATTGTCAGTATCGCCGGCCTCCCTTTATTCCATCGGGTTTCAACTGTCATTCATTGCAGTAGCGGCGATTGTTCTTCTCGCTGACCGAATCAACCCCGTTGACCGGCGAAATGCCATCGGTCGCCATATCGCGGGTTATGCCGCAGTCTCAATATCCGCAATGGCGGGTACAGGGGTCGTGAGCGCATATTATTTCCACATCTTCCCTCTTTATTTTCTGTTTGCCAATGTCGCAGCGGTGTTTTTGCTCCCGTTTGTCATGGGCGGAGCGATTATCACACTGATATTCCATGCTTTCGGCATAACTCTGTCATGGATGGGAAAGACGGTTGACTTTCTTTGTGGCGCAGTTGAATGGTGGGCCTCGCTAATCTCCGGCCTGCCCGGGTCGACTGTTGAAAACATCTATATGCACCCACTCTCTGTCTGGCTTATATCAGGTGCCGTTGCCGTTATTATATGGTGGCTGCATTCGCGACGGACAGCTCTACTGGCAGCATTCGGGATTCTCTGTACCGCATTTATTGCCACGGAATTCATCCTGACTGAAGAATATCCTGAACGGGAAGTTTACATAACCCGTCACACACGCTCTACCGAGTTGCTTCTGAAAGACAATCACAGATTGTGGCTTTATTCCACCGCTCCCGAACAGGATTTTGAGACTGTGGCCGACCGCTGCCGGTACCGCTATAAGGATTATATGGGACGACGGGGAATTGATTCAATATCAATCATGCCGGATTGTTATCACACGACTTCATTTTCACGCAACGGAGATGTCATCGCATTGCCCGGCAAAACGATAATATTCATTCACGGGAACATAGTTGTCGCTCCGGAAGTGAAGGCTGACTATGCGATAGTGTGCCGAGGATTCAGGGGTGACATCATTGCTCTGAAAGAAAGAGTATCGGCTGATACCATTCTTCTGAGTCGAGACATTGACGTGCGCCGCCACAACAGGTATGAGGCGCAACTCTCGGAACAAGGCATCCCTTTCAGATCGCTGCGGGTCACATCGTTTCAAATGCCCCTTTAGCGAGCAATTCTCGATACCCCACGTTGAAATAGTGTCGTTCAAAGTCAGCCTGTCTCATGATGCGGCCACACCATATCACAAGGTCAAGGTCAATAGGCACCTTTCCCTCGGCTCGCATTTCCGGAGTGCGTCCCTGTTTTTCCTCCCAAGACTTCATCCGGTTATTAATGCAGTCGATTGAACGGTCGGTATAACCATGCACGACTGCATTAAGATACGGTTTGTCCTTGCCGTTATAGGCCGGAGATTCATAAATTTCAGAAACGGCCAAGTCATTCAGCAGTGTCTTGAGATAATCGACTGCCGATTGAATCTGTTCTTCCCGGTCCGGGGTATTACTTCCCAGCCCTATTGTACAAGAGTGTTGGTTCATTGTTAAAGTCCCTTCATAGTTAATGCGATACGGCCTCTGCTGACATCCACGTCCAAAACCTTGACACGGACAATCTGCCCGATTGACACGACCTCGGACGGGGAGGAAATGAACCGGTCACAAAGTTGAGAGATGTGAACAAGTCCGTTCTCTTTCATGCCAAGATCGACAAAGACACCGAAAGCAGTTATATTGTTGACTTTCCCGGTCAGTTCCATCCCGAGATGCAGGTCGTCAATTTTGCGCACACTGTCATCATAGAACGGCTCTTCCGCAGTCTCACGCGGGTCGCGCCCCGGCTTTTCAAGCTCGAGCACAATATCAGTCAATGTCGGGAGTCCGACTTGCTTTGTGACATAACTGTCAAGCTCGATGTTGTGCAGAAGGTTGCGGTCACGCATAAGGCGCGGGATGTCGGCATTCACATCCGCGGCGAGCTGTTCCACCAGTTCGTAGCGTTCAGGATGGATTCCGGTATTGTCAAGAGGATTTTTGGCATTGGGTATCCGGAGGAATCCGGCACACTGCTGAAATGCCTTTTCGCCCATACGGCTTACATTTTTCAATTCGGACCGCGAGACGAAATCTCCGTTTTCAGCACGATATTTAACAATATTTGCCGCCAATGCGGGACCGATACCGGAAACATAGGACAGCAACTCTTTGGAGGCTGTATTTACATTTACGCCTACCGAGTTGACGCAGTTTTCAACGACATAGTCAAGAGACTCTTTTAACCTCGACTGATTCACGTCGTGCTGATACTGCCCCACTCCGATTGACTTGGGGTCAATCTTGACAAGTTCGGCAAGAGGGTCAAGGAGGCGACGGCCGATTGAAACCGCGCCACGCACGGTAACATCTTCATTGGGGAATTCCTCACGGGCCACTTCTGACGCGGAATAGACACTTGCGCCGTTTTCATTGACCATGAAAATCTGCACTTTACGCGGGAAGATTATGTTGCGAAGGAATCGCTCGGTCTCACGTCCGGCAGTCCCGTTTCCCACCGCGATGGCATCTATACGGAAATTGTCGACATAATAACACAATGCGTCAGTCGCACCCATATAGTCGTTAACAGGCGGATGGGGATAGATAACATCATGCTGCAGAAGGTTACCTTGTTCATCAAGGCACACGAGTTTGCACCCCGACTTAAATCCGGGATCAAGGGCAAGAACGCGGCGGCGGCCAAGCGGCGCAGCCATCAGCAGCTGATGCACATTGTCGGCAAACATCTGAATGGCAGCGGCATCGCTTTTTTCTTTCACGGTTGTGCATACTTCATTTTCAATCGAAGGTTTCATCAGCCGTTTGTAGCCGTCTTTTACCGCACGGCGCACGATGTCGGCGACAGCTGCCGGAGCTGTGGATTTTACAAACATGCGTGACAGACGGTCAACCATCTCGTCATCGTCAATCGACACGCTTATTTTCAATATTCCGTCGGCCTCGCCACGCCGCATGGCAAGATAACGGTGAGAGTTGCACAGTCGCAACGGCTCGCTGAAATCGAAGTAATTCTGATAGTTCTTTCCTTCCTCCTCTTTTCCCTTTATAACCCGTGAGGAAATTATCGCACTGCGCTGATAACGCGACCTGACGATGTTGCGGGCCTTTTCACTCTCATTGACCCATGACGCGATTATATCGGTCGCTCCGCCCACGGCATCCTCGATTGAAATGCCTCCGGGTTTTACAAATTTTGCCGCCATCCGTTCTACTTCATCGGAATTCTGAGCCATAACCATGCGGGCCAACGGTTCGAGGCCAAGTTCAATAGCAGCCTGAGAACGAGTGTTGCGTTTTGGCTTGAACGGAAGGAATAGGTCTTCAAGCAAAATCGGGTCCAGCGTCTCGATTATACGTTGTTCAAGTTCAGGCGTCAGCGCCTTGGCTTGCTTGATTGTATCGATTATATAGCTTTTCCTCTCGTCAAGTTCGGTCAGGGATTTATGTCGTTTGCTTACAGCAAGGACAGTGACATCATTCATCCCTCCGGTCGCTTCTTTGCGGTAACGACTTATAAACGGGATGGTGGCTCCGTCCTCAAGCAGCTTTATACATGCGTTGACATGCTTGCGCAATAAATTCAGTTCCTTACTGATTATGGTAGCGTGTTCGATAGACATCTCAGTGATAACCTATTTTTTTATTTAGTGCATTTTAATGTTATGATTGTTATTTCGGGAGTTGCCCCGATACGGGCCGGAAACCCGACTGTTCCTATGCCTATATTGACATATAGTTTGTGAGAACCGTCTTTGTCAGAATAAAGGCCGCCCCATGTGGGATAGCGAAACACCGCCGGAGACCATCCGGCCACTTCCATCTGCATGGCATGAGTGTGGCCGCTCAGGGACAATGCTATATTGTGACGCGGCGAGTCAGCAATCGAATCTACCCAATGAGCAGGATTGTGAGTCAGCAGAATCTTGACTACGCTATCGCCGGTGGCAGTATAAGCCTTTGGCAGAGAACCGTAGATATTGAACGGCGGATCGCCGATGTTTTCAACACCGATTATCGCGATGGAATCATTGCCGCGATGGACTGTGGCAGTTTCGTTAAGCAACAATCGCCACCTCATTTTTTCATTCTGGAGATTGTGCATCTGCTTTATGTTTTCCTCTTTTGCCGAAATGTCAGGCCAAGCGGAATAATCCCCGTAATCATGATTGCCGAGAATTGAGAGAACGCCGTCAGGAGCTGTCAGGCGGGATAATGGCGAAACATGGGGCAACAACTCCGAAGTGCGGGCGTTGACTATATCCCCGGTAAATACCACGAGGTCTTTGTCCAGACCGTTGATGCAGTCCACAACCTTAGCCACATATGTAGTGTCATTGCCGTAAGTGCCCACATGGAAATCGCTGAATTGCACAATACGGTAGCCGTCAAAAGCCTTCGGCAGACCGGGAATCTCTACTGTGACTTCCCTTACATCGACATCATATCTGTTGACAAAAGCACCCCACCACATCGAGGCAAACGTCGCGACAGCGGCCACAACTCCGACAGCCGAAAGAAATTTAATCCGATGCCTGTGCAAAATACACGGGATAGATGCCAGCATGTCAATCAGCACAAAGACAATCTTAGACACATAGACAGTGCTGAATGTATACAAAATCCACATCACCCACAACAGAGTTCCGTTTCCCCCGCTGCGTCGCGGAAGGGCGACCCCCGCGATGACGAGCAGATACATCAACACTGACACTATTATATGAATCCGGGAAGGTAGCCGGGAGGGCAATTTTTTAAGTCGGCACAGTATGTACCAGTCCACTCCGATGCACAGAACCGTAAATATGCCTAATATCAACAGCGGTAGTCTCATTTATATTGTCGGGGGGATAAATCCTCACGTTTTATGAAACGCCTGTGGCAAGCAATTTGTTCTTTAACGGATTGGCGTACATTTCATACATTTTATGTCGCATGAATTCGCGTTCATCGGCTGTAACTCCTTCCACTTCCACTTTGTCCAGCTGTCCCTCGATATATTCCATTACCGCAGTTTCCTCAGCCGGGGTATAACTGTCTGAATACCTGTCGGTATCAAACAATTTATCGTAAGCCACATAATTAATCGGATATATGAGATAATGGGAATGGATGGCATTATCAACCAAGGCGCACACACCCCGTGCGACCTCGCCCTTAGGGGTATCGACAGGTATTTTTTCAATTTCGGGAGTTATGCAGCGGCCCAATCCGAAATGCACACGGCCTTTAAACTGCAACAGTCCGGTCTCCATTGAAAAAAGATCATCATGCTTTGACTTCTTAAAATTGGGGTCTCGGTGCTTCAGCAAGAATTCCCGGGCTTTCAGGTAATCGTTAGGGTCAAATTCATAAGAAATAGCCACGGGGAGAATATTGAGAGACGCAAGATTCTCTACCATGCGGCCGGGACCGCCAAGCGAGAGCATTTTCACTACGCTTTCCTGAGTCTTATCGTCAGAATCCTTTGCGCGGCCTTCCCTTTGGGCAATCCAGATACTCTCCTTTTTAGACGATATGGCATAATGGATGTAACGGCTGAGCTGTCGGGCAGCATCAAGCGCGCCTGTAATACCCACGTTGCGTTTTACGATAAAACTGCCGTTGAGCTTCACAAGGTCGGTAATCCAGTCATATATAAGCAGGTTGTCACCGATTGCTACTTCTGAAGTCCGTTTACCCGCTCTAAGAAATCCCAGATTCAGGAATGACGCGTCAAGGACAATGTCGCGGTGGTTGGTAATGAATGTATAACGTGTGTCGGTATGAACAGCATCAAGCCCGGAATATGTAATTCCGGCGGTAGTGCGAAGGGCGAGCCCTTCCAAAAAGTTACCCATTATGTTTTTCTGAAACTGTTCCTTACCGGGGACAGCCATCAATTCGGCAACAAATGCAGGGTAATCCACATCAGGGAGAACTGAACGGACAGCGTGTTCAAATCCCGGTTCTTTTACCAAAGAGGCTATTTTTTCTTGAAACACAGAGTCATCATAAGGCTCGATGTCAGAGAATTCGTTTCTTAATTCGCTCATTAATCAGAGATTAATTGATGATTACTCAATTATGCTAAAAAATGCCGGGCTTGTCACGGTATCATGTCAAGGCCCAATAAATGTGCAAAGTGGCTATCGTTTTATATGATAGCTGTGTCAAAGTTACTACTAAATTTTAACAATCGGGCAATTGCCAACATAGTATTAACATAAATTAAAAATTATCAACCTTTCCCAATAACTTTACCCAAATTTCTCCATTTGTCAATCATGGCAGTCATATCGGCCGGGACAGGAGATTCAAAAAACATTTCCTGACGCGTAACGGGGTGAACAAAACCCAGTGTACGGGCATGGAGCGCCTGACGCGGGCACACCTTAAAACAATTCTCGACAAACTGCCGGTAACTTCCCGTGCGGTTCCCGCGCAAAATTTCATCGCCGCCATAACGGACATCGTTAAGAAGCGGGTGGCCGATATGCTTCATGTGAACACGAATCTGATGCGTGCGGCCTGTTTCAAGAACACATTTCACGACCGAAGCGTAACCGAGAGGCTCGATTACCTCATAATGGGTTACGGCATGCTTGCCGACACCGCTGTCAGGAGGAAAAACGGCCATCTGCAGTCGGTCATTGACGCTGCGTCCGATATTTCCTTCTATGCGGCCCTTTTCGGGATTTGGAATGCCCCACACCACCGCGACATACTCGCGCTTGGTGGTCTTGTCAAAAAACTGTTTTCCGAGAAATGTTTTTGCATCGGGAGTCTTGGCGACCACGAGCAACCCCGAGGTGTCTTTGTCAATGCGGTGTACGAGCCCCATGCGGGGGTCATTGACGTCATAGTCGGGATTGTCTTTAAAATGCCATGCCAGCGCGTTGACCAGTGTTCCGGAATAATTTCCATGACCGGGATGCACGACGAGGCCGGGAGCCTTGTTGACCACCAGTAACGACTCATCTTCATAAACAATGTCGAGCGGTATATCCTCGGGGATGATTTCAAGCTCATAACGCGGACGGTCCATGACAACCGACACGACATCGAGAGGTTTTACCCGATAATTGCTTTTAACCGGCTTGCCATTAACAAGGATACAACCGGCATCAGCAGCCTGCTGGACTCTGTTGCGGGATGAATGTTCAAGGCGCGACACAAGAAATTTGTCTACCCTAAGGAGCTGCTGCCCCTTATCGGCGACAAACCGAAAATGCTCATACATTCCGCCGTCATCGGCACCATCTGCCTCGTTGACATCGTAAATCAACGCGTCATCATCTTCAAGCGACATATTTTTTCGGATAAATTCTGATTAGAATAAGTCAAGTTGTTCGCTTTGAGCCGAAACGGTAGCAGAGTCTGCGTCAATCGAGTCGTTGAACTCGGGCAGGCCCTCTCCCACTTCGAGCTCTACCGTCCCGTTGACCGGGATTCGGGCTCCGGGAGCCAAGCGCACACCATTATATTTCACATCAAGCACAAGGTCTTTGAACTCAGACGGAACTCGGCGTTCCCTGATATTCCTGATGCCAAGTCCTTCCAGAATAGAACGGGCCTGACGCAGAGAAATGTCGTTAAGAGTTGGTATGGTGACTGTCTTGGGGGAAAATGCGTTTATTGTGAGAAAAACGGCTCGTCCCGGCTTCACCTTGGTATCAACCTTTGGGTTTTGCTCAAGCACAGTGCCCGCAGCCGAACCGGTGTCATATACAGAATCGGCAAGTTCAACCACAAGATTCTCTGACTTCAACTTTTCGACGGCCTCAGAATAAGGCAGACCTTTGACCGACGGCACATTTACCACCGTACCGTGGCCGGTCCATGAGTCAAGCCACATCATGGCTCCCCAAGCCACCACGACAACGACAACGGCCATTATGCCGAGGTGAATCAGAAGGCGCATCCATAACGGGCGATGGTTACGAGTCTTATTTTCAGTATTTTCCACTTTAATATAGCTTTTAATTTCTATCGGCGATTGAACGGGTCCGCTCTTAGCCGCTACAAAATTAACACAAATCATTCAATTTTCAAATTTTACCGCCGCACAGACCCTATTGGCCTTCATTAATTAAATTTATGTTAAATGCAATCCGCCCGACAATATATAATGCGTAACTTTGCCGCATGAAAATGACAATGCTCCGACAGCGGCTAAAGCCTTGGATGCTCCCGACAGCAATGCTCGGGGGTGTGTTGTTCCATAATTTTATCGAATCGGTGTCATTTCTTGCCCCGTGGCTGATATTTGCAATGCTATTGATAACCTTCTGCAAAGTGAATCCACGGGAGTTCCGCGTGACCAATCTTTCGTGGGGGCTGCTTGCCGTCCAGCTGTTAGGGTCTGTCGGAGTGTATTTTGCCACATTGCCCTTAGGGAAAGATATAGCCGAGGGTGTGTTTATCTGCGTGTTCTGCCCGACGGCTACCGCCGCCCCGGTCATTACCGGAATGCTGGGAGGGAGCGTTCCCCGGCTTGCCACATTTTCTATTATATCCAATGTCGCGGTCGCTATCCTTGCCCCCGTGCTGTTTGCCCTGATGGGGTCAGAGACCTCTCTATCCTTTACCGACTCGGCATTGTTGATTTCAAGCAAGGTTGTACCGCTGATTGTGTTGCCGCTGGCCGCGGCTCTGTGCCTGCGCCGATGGATGCCTCGCGTGCATCGCGAAATCGGGTCGCGGCAAGGGATGTCGTTCTACATTTGGGCCGTATCCCTGTTTATTGTCGTAGGGCGCGCGGTGAGTTTCGTCATGGGCGAACCCGCCGACCGCATTCCAGAAATGATTTTGCTTGCGGTGTGCTCATGCGTGGTATGTTGCGGACAATTTTACATCGGCCGCCGCATCGGGGCGCGATATGGCGACAAGGTAGCAGGCGCGCAAGGACTCGGGCAGAAGAACACGGTCTTGGCCGTGTGGATGGCGCTAACCTTCCTTCATCCTGTCGCATCGGTCGCTCCGGCAGCTTATGTGGCATGGCAGAATACGATAAACTCCCTACAGCTATATTTTAAATCCCGAGAGGAAATCCGGTAAACATTTTAACCAATAAAATGTTAAACGTATACACATTTATAATAATTAATAAAGCCGCACGATGAACAGCATGTATGAATTATTGATGGGTCTTCCGTTGTTTAACGGCGTCAGCTACAACCGCATCTCGGAGATTGTGGGGTCGACACCGTTGTCGTTTCTCAAATACTTGCCGGGACAGCCGATATTTGCCACAGGAGACCCCTGCACTCAATTGAAGTTCATCATTTCAGGGAGTGTGCGCGTCTCTATCGGCAACCACAACGATCGTTTTCGCGTCAATTCGACTTTAAGCGCACCGTCGGTCATAATGCCCGACTATCTTTTCGGCCGCTCGACGATTTACCCTTGTGATGCGAGCGCGATTGACACGGTGTCGATCATGCAGATTTCCAAACAGGAATTCACACGACTTCTGCGCACCGATGAAGTGTTTCTGTTCAATTTCTTGAATATCCTGTCAAGCGACGCTCAAAAAGGAATCGACGGCGTGATGGCATTGTCGACAGGTTCTCTTGAAGAACGCCTCGCCTACTGGATTTTGGCACTGACACAGCGCGATGCCACTGACATAACAATGACCTGCAAGCAACGCGACTTATATTCGATTTTTGGGGTTCAGCGCTCGTCGTTCATAGCGATGCTTGACTCGCTTACCGAGCGTGGAATAATAACATATGTTCCGGGAGAGATAAAAGTCATATCCCGCACTAATCTCGCGCGGCTTCTCCTGTCGGGCAACGAGTAGAATACACGCATCTCCTCTTTGCCGCAGGAACTGACACATAGATTTTTCGTATCTCGAAAATTCGACCATTTCACGGATTTTCCAAACGATTGTTTGCGTTGCAAAATTTGTGGGAACGGGATTTTTTTTGTAATTTTGTTTGCTCAAAACAGTAGTTTCCGCAAGGAAGCGTTTTAATGTCGTATCGCGCTGTGATTGAGCTGCATGGCATTAAAGTCAAAACAGAATAAAACGAAAATTCTACAACGTATGTCAACTGACAAAGAAAAAGAGGAACAGTATAGTGCCAGTAACATCCAAGTGCTTGAAGGCTTGGAGGCCGTGCGCAAACGCCCGGCGATGTATATTGGCGACATCAGTGTAAAAGGTCTGCATCATCTCGTATATGAGGTGGTTGACAATTCAATAGACGAGGCTCTCGCCGGATATGCCACCCATATCGATGTGACCATTAACGCCGACAATTCGATAACCGTAGTGGACAACGGCCGCGGCATTCCCGTGGATATGCATGAGAAAGAGCATAAAAGCGCACTTGAAGTGGTGCTCACTGTTCTCCACGCAGGTGGTAAGTTTGACAAAGGCTCCTACAAGGTTTCAGGCGGTCTTCATGGCGTGGGCGTGTCATGTGTAAACGCTCTTTCGACTTATCTTCGTGCCGAAGTTCACCGTAACGGCAAAGCCTACATGCAGGAATACTCGTGTGGCAAACCCACTTCCGAGCTGCAAATCATCGGAGACAGCACCGACACCGGTACTTCAATCACCTTCAAACCCGATGCATCGATTTTCACCGTCACCGAATATGACTACAACACGCTGGCAAATCGTCTGCGCGACCTCGCGTTCCTGAATGCGGGAATCGCCTTGACTCTTACCGACATGCGCGACCTTGACGAAAACGGACAGCCGCGTCACGAGGAATTTTATTCGCGCGACGGCCTGAAAGAATTTGTCACATACATTGACTCTAACAAGGAATCCCTTATCAATGATGTCATCCACCTCGACACCGAGCGTGGCGGCATTCCCGTAGAAGTCGCTCTGACCTACAACAACACATACAACGAGAATATTTATTCCTACGTTAACAACATCAATACAATCGAGGGCGGCACACATCTGACCGGTTTCCGTCGCGGACTCACCTCCACCCTCAAAAAGTATGCCGAGGACAACAAACTGCTTGAAAAAGTAAAAATCGACATCGACCCGGCCGACTTCCGCGAAGGCTTGACCGCTGTTGTTTCCGTAAAGGTGATGGAGCCCCAGTTTGAAGGCCAGACAAAAACCAAGCTCGGCAACAATGAAGTTATCGGCGCCGTACAGACAGCTGTCAGCGAGGCACTCCGATATTATCTTGAGGAACATCCCAAGCAGGCGCGCACTATCGTCGACAAAATAATTATTGCCGCCCAAGCCCGTCATGCCGCCCGCAATGCCCGTGAAAAAATCCAGCGCAAGTCGCCGCTCAGTGGTGGCGGACTTCCCGGCAAACTTGCCGACTGCTCGTCCCGTCACGCTGAAGACTGCGAGCTTTTCCTCGTCGAGGGTGACTCGGCAGGCGGAACAGCCAAGCAGGGCCGCGACCGCACTTTCCAAGCTATCCTTCCGCTCCGAGGAAAAATCCTCAATGTGGAGAAGGCTATGGACCACAAGATTTTCGACAATCAGGAAATCACAAGCCTCTACCGCGCGATGCGCGTGACAATAGGGACCGAGGAAGATCCTAAAGAAATCAACATCTCACGTCTTGCCTATCACAAGATTATCATCATGACCGATGCCGATGTGGACGGTAGTCATATCGCCACTCTGCTGATGACTTTCTTCTTCCGCCGCATGCGTCCCGTCATCGAGCACGGCTACCTGTATCTTGCCACTCCCCCGCTCTATAAATGCGTGCGCGGCAAAGTCGAGGAATACTGCTGGACCGACGCCCAAGTACAACAGTTTATCGCCAAGTATGGCGACAAGACAAAAGTACAGCGATACAAAGGTCTTGGCGAGATGAGTGCTCAGGAGCTTCGTGACACGACAATGGACCCCGAACAACGCCTTCTCAAGCAGGTCAACATCAGTGATGCCGCCGAGGCTGACCGCATTTTCTCCATGCTGATGGGTGAAGATGTCGCCCCGCGCCGCGACTTTATAGAATCTAACGCCAATTACGCTAACATCGACGCGTAATCCAGTCTTCTATATCAATGTAGCGCCGCAACATACAATGGCGGCGCTACATTGACTTTTTATTCCCTGCTGCCTAACTTTGTTGCCCGTTTCGGCGTTAATTTATATAATCAATTCTGTTTACCGGTAAAAAATAAAAAACAATGCGTTCATCATCTAAAAAATCAACGTCGCGACTTTCGTCTCAGGCCTTGGAGGCCAAGGTTAACGAATTTGTATCGGAGCAAAAAAACAACACATACAACTATAAACAGGTAGCTCACGCTATCGGTGCAATCACGACTGCGCAGCAGCGTTCCGTAGCCATGCAGTTAGTCGAAATGGCTTTTGACGGCGAAATTATCGAGGTGTCACCCGGAAAATACAAGTCGCCGCAACGCACAAACGAGGCTGTCGGCATTTTTGTGCGACGTTCCAACGGCAAAAATTCAGTCATCACCGACACCGACGGCGAGGCGATATTTGTTGCCGAGCGCAACTCCATGCACGCTCTTAACGGAGACAAAGTGCGTGTCAATATTGCCGCCCACCGCCGAGGAACCGAACCCGAGGCCTGCGTCATTGAAATCATCGAAAAAAAGGATCAGGTATTTATAGGAACCCTTCAGGTTGAAGCTCACTTTGGCTATCTGCTGACTGACTCCAAATATCTTGCCACCGACATTTTTATCCCTAAAGCCAAGCTAAAGGGCGGCAAGACCGGCGACAAGGCTGTGGTCAAAATCACACAGTGGGATGATGATGCCAAGAACCCAAAAGGCGAGGTTGTCGACCTCCTCGGCAAAACCGGCGAACACAATGCCGAAATGCACGCTATTCTTGCCGAGTTCAACCTCCCGTACAAATATCCTGCCAACGTTGAGGCTGCCGCCAACAAAATTGACGCAGGCATTACCCCCGAGGTCATTGCCCAAAGAGAGGATATGCGCGATGTCACTACATTCACTATCGACCCTAAGGATGCAAAAGACTTTGACGATGCCCTGTCGTTGCGGATTCTGCCAAACGGAAACTATGAGGTCGGTGTCCACATTGCCGATGTCACCCATTATGTCCTTCCCGATACGGTAATTGACCGAGAGGCCGAGAAACGCGCCACATCGGTATATCTTGTTGACCGTGTAGTCCCGATGCTTCCCGAGCACCTCTGCAACGGAATCTGTTCATTGCGACCCGAGGAGGAAAAACTCGCCTATTCCGTCGTCTTTGAAATGGATGCAAACGCGCGTGTGCTCGACCACCGCATCGTTCACACAGTCATCCGTTCCGACTATCGTTTCACCTACGAGGAAGCGCAGCAAGTCATTGAGACTGGAGCCGGCAATTTCGCGACCGAAATCACCACACTTGATTCTCTCGCAAAAATCCTCCGCAAGCAACGCTATGAGAACGGGTCGGTTGACTTTGACCGTGCCGAGGTGAAATTTGAAATTGACAAGGACGGCAAACCGACCGGCGTATATTTCAAGGTGTCACAAGATGCCAACAAGCTGATTGAGGAATTCATGTTGCTTGCCAACCGCACCGTGGCTACAGTCATCGGCAAACAGATCGGCAAGAAACGCCCCAAAGCATTTGTTTATCGCGTCCATGACCAACCTGATGCAGAAAAGCTGGCCGATCTCGCGTCAATCGCCCGCACATTCGGGTATAAAGTAAAATCGTCGGGAAGCGCGAAAGAAATCAACCGCTCCATCAACAAAATGCTCTCTGAGGTAAAAGGGCGCGGTGAGGAAAACTATCTCGCCACTCTTGCAATCCGCTCTATGGCCAAGGCGATATATACGACCGAGAACGTGGGACACTATGGCCTCGGATTTGACTACTACACCCATTTCACCTCCCCTATCCGTCGTTATCCCGACATGCAGGTCCACCGTCTTCTCGACCGCTATCTCAATGGCGGCCGCACCGTCAACGCAGCAAAGCTCGAAGACGCATGCAAGCATGACAGCGAGATGGAACAGCTCGCGTCCAACGCCGAGCGTTCCTCTATCAAATACAAGCAGGTCGAATACATGCAGGAACATCTCGGCGAAACATTTGTCGGAATGATTTCAGGGGTGACCGAATGGGGCCTTTATGTTGAAATCGAGGAAAATTTGTGTGAAGGCCTGATTCCGATGCGTGACCTTGCCGATGATTTTTATGATCTCGATGAGAAGAACCATTGCCTCGTGGGACGTCTCCACAAC
>CAMWRO010000021.1 GCA_947176615.1 uncultured Porphyromonadaceae bacterium | reverse complement strand
GACTTGAATCTTGACCGTCTTGACATCACGGCCTATTCCGAGAATGTCTGGATAAGGGGCAACGGAAAAATAACCGGACTGGCCAAAGGCGCCGACAATCTGCACATCGACATCAACCGACTGAACATAAGCGCCGGAGCCGACGACATAAATGCCATAGCCGGGTTCTTCACAACGCTGCCCCCCGCTGCCAAAACACTTATTTCGGGGACCGGGCATGTGAATCTGCTGGGTGACCTGACCGCGTCAAGACGGGAAATAGGATTTGACGGCTCGATAATCACCGACCCCGGAAATGTTGACATCGACATGGTGGCAGTCCTTCCCCGCGAGCATTCCCCGCTACAGCTTCAGGGCACCATCGAAACCGACGAATTTAATCCGTCATCTCTATTCCCGGCATTAGACAACAAAATGGAATCAGCCGGATTTTATTCGGAAATAGACTTGTCGCTCGGTAAAAACGCTGACATCAGGGGGCATCTCCAAGCGACAATCGACCATATCGAATGGAACGGCTACCGCTATGAGACAATCGAGAGCAACATAGACTTCTATGACCGAAAGGCCGAAGGTATAATATCGTCAGACAACGCCGCTCTTGACTTTACACTCCGCGGGGAGGCCTCACTTTCCAAGACTGACTCCCACACAGAGTTTTATGCTGACTTGCGCAACATTGATTTCGCGCCGTTCTTCCCCACCGGCCCGTTAAAAGACTTATCACTGTCGCTGACTGCCGACTCCCGCATTGACGGACGGCATCCCGACACTGCCACCGGCTGGCTCACGATTGACGACATCAGATTTTATGATGGCGCAGACCGCTCGTTGTCTCTTGACAACATCACACTGGAGGCCCGCATGGTTGAAAAGACACGAATCATAACCATGAACAGCGACATCGTTGACGGCCGCATACGCGGACGTTATCCCGTCGCCCGTATTATCCCTACGGCACGCGACATCCTCTCGCAGATCTATCCGGCACTGGTCAGCACGACGGCCTCTCATAAGGTTTTGACTCATCGGGAAAGTCATGACGGAGAAAAGACCGACAATCCCGACTTGGTCGATTTCGATTTCAATTTTTCACTCAAAGCCGACACTATTGTCGCCCCGTTCTTCAACCTGCCGTTTAAAATCATCGATAATGTAACGCTGGCCGGCGCAATGGAAAGCGAGGCGTCACTCATCTCGTTCAGTATCGATGCTCCATACCTGCTCCAAAAGAACAAACTGATTGAAAATACAATTCTTCGTCTTGACATTGACGGACAACGGAACCGGTCCAATCTCTACGCGTCATCAGTCACCCCGACCAAAAACGGCCCGATGACGCTTACCCTCCAGTCCAAGGGGCACGACGACATTGCCGATACAGACATCAATTGGGTTATCGACCGTGATCATGATTTTCACGGGAACTTCAATTTCACCACACATCTTACGCGAGATTCAGTTGCACGAAATCTGTCGGCCGTCATCAATGTCAGACCGTCGACTATGGTATTCAACGATACCGCATGGACGGTCAACCCGTCTCAGATCGACATAAATCCCGGAACAGTTGCTGTCAATAATTTCAATATCGGCCGCGAAGGGCAGTATATTGAAATTGACGGCGTAGCGTCGGCAGATTCTACCGATGTTCTGAAACTGCGTCTGCGGGACATAAATCTCGACTATATATTCGAGACACTGAACATCGGCAGTGTTATGTTTGGCGGCCGTGCCACCGGCGACTTCTTTGCGTCCTCTCTATTCTCAGGCACTCCGATAATGTACACGCCCGCTCTTGACGTGGCCGCATTGAGCTACAACCGTTGTGTCATGGGTGACACACGCATCGTCAGCACATGGGACAACGAAAAGAAGGCAGTCACAATCGATGCCGACATTGACAGCGGGCATGGCCACAGGTCACTTATCAAAGGGTTCATCGCGCCCGCGACCGAAGAACTTGATTTCGCTTTTGACGCCGACCATGCCCCGGCCGGATTCATGCAACCGTTTATGGAGGCGTTTGCCGACGAGGTATCAGGAACCGTCTCGGGCAAAGCGCATCTTTATGGCACTTTCAAGCTCATCGACATGACCGGCGACATATATGCCGACAATCTGCGCCTCAAAATCGGGTTTACCAACACCGCCTACACCGTCAGCGACTCAGTTCACATACGCCCCGGGGAAATCCGGTTCAACGATGTCGTTCTTCACGATGTCAAGGGACACACGGCACTTCTTTCGGGCCGGCTGACCCACAAGTTCTTCAAAGAACCGAGATTCAGGTTTGACATAACCGACACCCGCGATTTCTTGTGCTACGATGTCAAGAAAAATGACCTCAATCCGTGGTACGGCACCATCTACGGCAACAACGGCATAGCCTCCATAACAGGCGCGCCGGGCAGGGTCAATATCTCGGTCACAATGGACACCGCCCCGCACTCGGCTTTCACCTTCATCATTTCCGACACTCAGAGCGCGGCCGAATATGACTTCATAACGTTCCGTGACCGCGACCGTCAAAAGAAAGACTCTATCGCGTCTCTTGACACTACCCCGGTGCTTGTCAAGCAGTTCCGCAACAAAGCCAAGAACAATGACACCGGAGAACCGACTCTATACTCAATGGACTTCAACATAGGTGTAGACCCCGGTGCAACCATGACCATCATAATGGACCCGATAGCGGGCGACAGCATCCGCGCGACCGGCTCGGGAAAGATGAACATGAAATACAGCAATGACGGAGACCTCGACATACGCGGGACCTACACCATCAACAAGGGGTCATACAACTTCACGCTACAGGATATTTTCCTCAAAAATTTCACACTCAAGGAGGGTAGCTCGATAACGTTCAAAGGCGACCCCTATTCCGCCGAGCTCGACATAACGGCCATCAACTCGGTCAAAGCCAATCTGAGCGACTTGGACGAGTCATTCCTGCAAGACAAGGAATTGAACACGACAAGCGTAACTGTCGACGCGCTGCTATATGCAAGAGGCGACATGCGTCATCCCGACATATCCTATGACATAAACATCCCCTCGTCGCCCGAGGTCAACCGCAAAGTCCACTCCATCATCTCGACCGAAGACATGATGAGCCGCCAGATTATCTATCTGCTCGCCCTCAACCGTTTCTACACCCCCGACTACATGACTGCGACACGAGGAAACGAACTGGTGTCAGTGGCATCATCGACAATTTCCTCCCAGCTGTCATCAATGCTCGGGCAATTGAGCGACAAATGGTCTATCGCGCCGCAATTCCGCAGCGACCGCGGCGACTTCTCTGATTTAGAGGTCGACGTGACCCTGTCGAGCCACTTGCTCAACAACCGCCTGTTGCTTAACGGCAATCTCGGTTATCGCGACAAGTCACTGAACAACAACAGCTTTATCGGAGATTTCGATATTGAATACCTTCTTAACCGCAGCGGCTCGATACGTCTCAAAGCCTATAACAGATACAACGACCAGAACTACTACCTCAGAAGTGCCTTAACCACCCAAGGTATCGGCGTGGTCTTCAAACGTGAATTTGACAATATTTTTTCATTTTTAAACCCGTTCCGACGCTACCTCAGAAAGAAAAAGGAGGAACTATCCGACGATGATGATGTCGCCCCACATCAGGAAACGCTTTCCGTGCCTTCCGATACAGTTCCGGCGACACAAAAGTAAAAGACTGCTGTCAGAATGTTGACAAGAGGGCTACATTTTGTGTTTTTTAAGAATTTGTCAAATCCAATTATTTGGAAGACTGCACTTTTATCAATAACTTTGTCATAGTATTTACTAACCCCCCGACGTCTCTCTGTTGCCTTTGGATTTGGGTAATGACACTCTCTCCACCCCCCTCCAATTATCGCTGATTAATTGCTACACCGTTAACCAGACCTCCCTGCCTCACCCCCATCTTCTTATATGGTACGAAAACTCATCGCATATCTGCTTCTGTGTTTGCCATGCAGTCACATACTGCTTGCAATGTCTCCGGATTCCTTGCCCAAGACTACCGACGGGTTGCTGAAATTGCTTGACGAGGAAATCGAAAGGCGTTATGAATATGTGGCGAAACCGCTTCAGAGGATTGATTCGATACACAAAGTCATAAACACCACCACCGACCCCAAAAAAATGCTCGACCTTTATGAAGCGCTCGGTGACCAATATGACGGAGTGAATGCCGACTCAGCCATCCTGTATTTTACCCGTGGCATAGACATGGGTATCGCCTGCGGCGATTCGGTGCTTGCCCAGAGATGCCTGTTCAAGCGTTGCCTGCAGCTGACTATTATCGGCGCGGCAAAAGAATGTATCGACCAGATTAAAAGTGCCGAAGACTCCGGAATATATCCCGAGAACCGATACCGTTACTATGCTACCGGACGGTTTGTCTACTATAACCTTGCCGTGTTTTATCCCTACCGTCAAAGCGTCGACACCTATCTTTCGCTCGGTATGCCATATGCCAAAGGGTGTCTTGAACTGACTGAACCCAACACGCCTGAGCAAGAACTGAACAAGGCACTGATTCACCACAGCCTCAAGCAAAGCATTCTGCATATTGCGGCCCTTAACGACGTGATTGCGCTGTCAACCAGCCTTGACAGGAACTTTGTACAGGCATCCACGCTTCTCGGAGAGGCTTATATGGCAGCGGGAAAGGAGACTGACGCGATAAATGCGTTTGCGGCAGCGGCTATAGCCAACATACGCAATGCCGACCGCCACGGGACAGCACTGATGAGGCTCGGAATGGTTCTGTACTCCAAAGGTGACATTAAATCTGCCTACAGATACCTTGCCACCGCGCTTGACAACACAGTCATGGGATGCGTGAGAATGAATTCGTCGCAAATATCACAAGCACTTGCACCGGTGCAGAACGACATTCATGTCATCGAGCGCAACCGTTTCATATCACTGGTCAGCCTCATAGCTGTACTTCTCATTCTGCTCGGATTCATTGTGTTCCTGATTCTCAAACAGAGACGGGAGGTAATCGTCCTCAAAACGATGAAAAAGCGTCTGAGCAACGCCAACATGGTCAAGGAAACCTACATCACCGAGTTTCTCAACCTCTGTTCGGCCAACATGGAGAAGACCGAGGAGTTCAGCCGCCTGTGCCGCAGAAAAATCACCGCCGGTCAGAGCGAGGAACTGCTCCATTACATCAAGAGCGGAAAGGTCAGCGAAGAGCAACGAAATATTTTTTATAATATATTTGACGATGCATTCATACACATCTTCCCGACGTTCATCGCCGATGTGAACTCACTGCTGCAATCTGACAAGCAACTGACAACGATGAATACCGAGTTGCGCATACTCGCGTTTACCCGACTCGGGATGGACGACACGACGCGCATTGCCCGTTTCCTCGGACTTTCGCTGAATACAATCTACACCTACCGCAACAAACTGCGGAACAAAGCTATAAATCGTGAAACGTTTGAGTCAGACGTGATGAAAATAGGCCAAATAGCCTAACTGATCAAATTCCCAAGTTTATACACGCAAGCGAGACCGACACGCTTATGCGCCTTACAGTCAATGGATTGCCGTCTCGACAATCCATTGACTGTTTATATTTCGGTTCTTGATATTGATATTTGCGTCAGGAAACGGTAATTTTGTATCGGAAAAATTCGTAAAAAAGATTGTTATTCAGGTTTACACACAACACAGGACGGTTCTGAGACAAAACCGTCCTGTGTCAGCGATAGGCGGGAGTTTTTATCAGTCTATTTCAACTACTGTTATACCGGCTCCGCCGAGACGCACATCTTCATCATGGAAAGAGGCGATGCCGCCAAGTGTGGAAAGATATTGTCTTATATATTGCCGCAACGCTCCGGTGCCGGTACCGTGCAGGATTCTGACGCGCCGGGCATTGAACTGGATTGCATCGTCAATGAAATAAGTCACGGCCTGCACTGCCTCGTCGACCCTCATGCCACGCACGTCAATCTCCTGTTTGAAGTTCAACTGGCGGGAGCGGATGGCATCACCGGTCGATGTCGACACAAACGAGGCCGATTTCTTTGCCCCGCTGTCGACCTTGGCATTGGTCGGAGTAAGGCGGTCGATTTTTACCGACGTCTTGAGATTGCCGAAGGAGACAATCGCATTTTTACCCGAAATCTCAAGCACAGTCCCGACAGTGCCGTGCCCGTCAAGTTTTACATTGTCCCCCACTGAAATTTCGGCCTTGGGAGCCGCTGTCGGCCGGTCGGGACCTTTCTTCTTGTTGCGAGGTGCTTTTTTCAACAGCGGGTGGTCGCTATTACCTGATTGCTCCAGCGCAAGACGCTCCTCACGCAGCTTGCGTCGGGCGGCAAGGGTCTGCTCTTTCTCAGCCTGCGCGCTCTTGATTTCGTGAATAGTACGCTCGATTGTGGCATTGCTGCCGTCGAGAATCTGCTTGGCCTCGCGGCGTGCCTCCTCGATAATTTCGCGGCGACGCTGACGCAATGAGTCGGCATCCTCGGTGTACTGCGCAATCAATTGTTCGAGTTTCTTCTCTTTCTGACGTATTGCCGTGCGCTTGTTCTCCCAGTAACGCTTGTCGCGGGTGATGTCGAGCAGGTAGTTGTCAAGATTAACATAGTCGCTGCCGACAATCTCCTCTGCCTCTGCGATAATCGACGCGGGGAGACCTGTCTTGCGGGCAATCTCGATGGCAAACGAACTGCCGGGATTTCCGATAGACAGCCTGAACATCGGCTGCATCAGGTGGCGGTCATAGAGCATCGAGCCGTTTACAAGGCCGTCGGTATCCTCGGCAAAATGCTTGAGGTTCTGATAGTGGGTTGTAATCACGCCCCACATGCGGTTTTCGTTGAACTGACGGAGGATAGCCTGTGCGATCGCACCGCCAATCTGAGGCTCGGTTCCGCCGCCAAACTCGTCAATCAATACAAGCGACGCACAGCCTCCCCGCGCAAGCATGAACTTCATGTTGCGGAGGTGGGAACTGTAGGTACTCAGGTCATCCTCTATCGACTGGTCATCGCCGATGTCGACAAAGATGTCACTGAATATACCGACATGGGAGTTTTCATAAAGCGTCGGAAGGATTCCGCACTGGGCCATATACTGCAACGTGCCGACGGTCTTCAGACACACGGACTTTCCGCCCGCATTGGGCCCGGATATAATCAGCAGGCGTTTCTCGGGTGTGAGGGTTATGTCGATGGGGACAATCTCCTTGCCTTGCCGCTGGAGCGACATCTGAAGCATGGGATGACAGGCGTGATACCATTCCAGCTCCACCTCGGGGGACAGATTGGGAAGATTGCCGCCGGTCTCGGAGGCAAATATTGCCTTGGCGCGGATAAAGTCGAGACGCGACAACACATCAGTGGCAGCGAGGAGCTCGTCGACATGTGGACGCAGCTCGTCGGCAATCATAATGAGGATGCGCGTAATCTCGCGTCGTTCCTCCATTTCGAGTTCGCGGGTCAGATTGTTGACCTCGACAACTTCGGCAGGCTCAATATAGATTGTCTTGCCCGAGGCTGACTCGTCATGGACAATACCGCTTATTTTGCGCTTGTTCATGGGAGACACAGGGATTACGAGCCTACCGTCGCGCACACTCGGGGTTGTGTCGCTGTCAATCCACCCCTGCCCGATTGCGTTGGAAATCACACGCCTCATAATCGAGTTCACCCTACCGCTCATTGCTCTCAGGCGGGAACGTATATCGGCAAGCTCACGCGAGGCATTGTCCTTGACATTGCCGAAACGGTCAATACTGCGGTCGATTGTAGCGGCTATTGCCGGAAGCGGCACGAGGTCGGCCGACAGGCTGTCAAGAACCGGGTAAGGAGTGCGGACTCCGTCGGCACGGTGACGGGCGAAGTATGCGGCAACATCACCGACACAGCCTATCATCTTGCGGACGGAGTTCAGGTCATTGACCGGAAGAAATGTCCCGGGAACCCTTATCGACATCAGCAGCGTGTCGACGTCAGTGATGCCGTCAAGCGGCACAGCCTCGTCACTGCGGATCGAGGCAAGCATTTCGGCGGTTGCGGTCAATGCCTGCTCCACGGCGTCAAACGTGGTCATGAACGCCATCTCCTCGCAATAACGCCGGCCGCCATCGGTGAGACAGCCGCGGGAGATGCGGCCGCGCACACCGTCAAAGCCTATCTTTTGTTCTATTTTATCGGGATATATCATATCTTATTTATCTTTACAACATTCATTCCGCATCGTTTGCAGTCAAAATCGAGACGGAAACAGAGTCCGGGAGCCTTCAGATATAAAGGCCCGCGATGTACAGGGGTCTTTTTCAGGCACATCCCCAACTCGCGGCGAATACAGTAGCGCGTTGTCATCACAACGACATCTTCGCCCGCCGATGGGGTGTCGACCTCTACCGCCCGGGCCATTTCGCTGACACCGTGGTCACGATAAAACCGCTCGGCGAGAGAGTTGGCGACATTGTCGTGAATTGTCAGTATACCGTCACCGGGTAAAACCGCTTGATGATTCTCGGGGAGACGGTAACGGTATTTATATGTGGCGCGAGCAGCGCTGTCGAGCAATGCGAGAACACGGCGGCGCAGATCAGTCAGCACCGAGGCCGGTATAAACAGGTCGCCGGCCTTGTCGTCAAGGTTGCGGAGACGATAGACCGTGTCACCGGTCTTGGCAAGCACACGACGGCGAGTATCAAATTGCGGCGAGCGGGCGGTTCCGGCCTCGGGAAGCACGGCTGTCCCGCTGACACGGTGTCCACCCTCGTCAACAGCATCAATGACGAGCATCCCTGAGCGGGGAATATGGCGCAGGGTCATGTCGACCCACATCGTGCGCTGCGACACAGCCGCTTTCACCGTATCCTCAAACTCCTTATAGAAATTACGATACACCTTCATGCCGGTTTCGAGACCGCGTACCGGCGACGGCGACGTAATACGGTTGCCGGTGACAGTGTTCACGCGAAACCCGGTCAGCTTGCCGCGGCGGTCAAAGAAAGTCAGTCCGTCACCGTTGGCAAGCCTGACGCCGTCAGCGAGCCGCAGCGTCACAGTCTTACCGTTGACCGAGGTGACAGTCCCGGTTTCGGCACCCACCCATTTGGGCGACCGTAACGCAGCCATCCCTTTTGTCACGCGGCCGGGATTCATGAAATAAGAAGTAAACCCACGGTTGAAACTGCGGTCGAGGTCAGGAGAAAACCCGGCATCGGCCACACCCCATGAGGAACGGGGATTGTCGGGAGAGGCTACCCGGTCAAGCGCGCAGCTGTAGGCAGCCGCCGTGTTGCGGACGTAAGAAGCATCTTTCAGCCGACCCTCTATTTTAAACGAGGTGACACCTGCGGCAGCCATCGCAGCCACGTCGGGGAGACGGTTAAGGTCTCGGAGCGACAGCAGATGGGTATCGGAAACGATTACCTCTCCCCTGCTGTCGACAAGGTCAAATGGGAGTCGGCATATCTGGGCACACTCGCCGCGGTTGGCGCTACGGCCTGTCGTCAACGCGCTTGCGCGACAATCGCCGCTGTAGCTGACACAGAGGGCACCGTGACAGAAAGCCTCAAGCTCGACATCGGGAACCTCGCGATTGATGGCGGCAATCTCGTCGATTGACAGCTCACGGGCGAGCACAACGCGTGAAAAACCCGCATCCCTGAGAAAACGCGCCCGCGCCGCATCCCGGATGTCGCACTGGGTGCTTGCGTGGAGGTCAATCGGGGGCAGATTCATGCGCAAGACACCCATATCCTGAACAATGAGAGCATCAACCCCTATACGGTAAAGCTCCCATATCAGCCTCTCCACCACGGGTAACTCGGCATCATAGACAATCGTGTTGACTGTGACATAGACCTTAACATTGAAACGATGGGCCGCGGCGACCACGCGGGCGATGTCAGCGACACTGTTGGCCGCTGACTGCCGCGCGCCATGACCGGGACCGCCTATGTAGACGGCATCGGCACCGGCCATGACGGCATCAATTGCAATATCGGCATTACGCGCCGGAGCAAGAAGTTCAAGCATAAGTGGTTAATTTTCTATATAAAGCGACAGCCTCGCCTGAAGTGGCGACAGGGTCAACCATCGTCACCCGTGGCATCGAGACAGTCATGCGGGTAATTATGCGGCTGTTATAGCCGGGACGTTTCCACAGCGCGCCACCGGGACTGCGCCATGCCGTGCTGACTGCTATTTCGACAGGCAGACGCGACAGGCCGTCAAGCAGCATGGGGTAATTGTAGAAATCGGTAACAAGATCGACGATGTGGACAACGTCAGGGACGATGCGTGACAGCGAGTCGAGCAACCGCCGCGTGGGACGTGAGCCGTGATGACCGTAGGTATCGGCAAAACCGGCTATCAGACGGTGTATGCGACGGTCAAGCGACGAGGCGACAGTGTCACCGGCAAACATGGCAAGACTGCCGCCCCCGGCACAAAGCAAATGCGCGGTTTCAGCAGTCCAGCATGGTTCAGTCTGCGCTATTACAGCGACAATCACACCGCTAATCTGAATTATCGGATGCGGTTATAAGAGGCGAGCAGTTTCTGATCGTGGTTGATGCCCTTCATCGCGAGAATTTCAAAGACAAACGCCGCCACGACAAGGAGGCCCCACCATGAGAATCTCGGCTCGTAACCTTCAAGTCCCTTGAAAAGGGTAAAGCATACCACGAGCGCGGTACAGAGGGTCAGCATGACAGAAACGAGCAGCACCGTGCGCTGGCGGGGAAGGTTGCGGTACATGAAGATGTCGATGAGCAGAAGAATTGCGCTGAGCGCGGCGGGTATCAGCACACCGAATTCCTTATAAGTCGGCATGTCAATGACCGCAAACTCCGCGGCTTGCTCGGATGTGAAATGGAACGACCCGAAGGGCACAAACACGAAAATCGCCATTAAAACAGTGGCTATCAACAGATAAACTGTCTGAATACGTTGAATCTGCATAACTGGTATATTAAGTTTTAGACGTTGAAATAAATTTAGCAAACAAAGGTAATCAATTTTTAAACGACTGAAAACACCGATAGTTGTTTTTTATTTGCTAAATTTGTGGAAAATTATCTCAAGACACATGGAAAGACCGCTTATACTCATATCCAACGACGACGGAGTCCATGCCCGCGGACTCCACCACCTCATCGATATCGCCCGAAATATAGGCGACGTTATAGCAGTAGCTCCCGATGCCCCCCGCTCGGGACAGTCGGCGGCACTCACCGTCAACGCTCCCCTGCGCATTGTTCCACACAGCGAAACTGACGGAGCAAAGGTGTTCAGCGTCACCGGCACCCCGGTCGACTGCGTGAAACTCGCCCTGCACGCTATCACCGGACGGAGACCTGACCTGATGCTGTCAGGCATCAACCACGGCTCAAACGCCGCCGTCAACAACCTCTATTCAGGCACGATGGGTGCTGCGATGGAGGCATGTCTTGCAGGAATCCCGTCGATAGGGTTCTCGTTGCTCGACCATTCGCCCGATGCCGACTTTGACCCTCTGACGCCGTTCATCGACTCGATAACCCGCCGAGTGCTGGAAAAAGGACTGCCCGAGGGGATATGCCTCAACGTCAACTTTCCCAAGAATTGCACTCCGCTCGGAGTGAAGGTCCTCCGTGCGGCCGAGGGACACTGGACCGAGGAGTATGCCGACTATACCGACCCTCACGGGAAAC
Source organism: uncultured Porphyromonadaceae bacterium (assembly GCA_947176615.1). Classification (GTDB taxonomy): domain Bacteria; phylum Bacteroidota; class Bacteroidia; order Bacteroidales; family Muribaculaceae; genus Duncaniella. The sequence goes on along the minus strand of CAMWRO010000021.1, from coordinate 9,016 downwards.
CGTTCTACTGGCTCACGGGACGATTCCACAACGAGGAGCCCGACTGCCCCGAAACCGACGAATACTGGCTTGCGCGGCAATACGGCTCCATTGTCCCGATACGTCCCGGACAGACAGCGCTCGACATGATTCCCGCAATCGACAAGATTTTTTGCTGAGCTGAACAGTGAAATCGGATAATCGCCGGTGTCTGACCGCCATGCTCTTTATGTCGTTGTGGTCTCTGATGCTCTCAGCGACCACCCCCTACTTGTTCACACCCATTGTTGACCAGCAGGGGGACAACCGCATACGCTCTATCCTGCAACTTACCGACGGGCGCATGGTCAGCGTGACGATGAGCGGTGTGGAAACCTATGACGGAAGCGGGTTCAATGTGTGGCCTTTTCCCGATGACGAACCTTATCGGCTTCAAGGGTATGAAGGACACTTGCACCTGTACCTGTCGGCCGACGAACACCAACTGCTGTGGATAAAAAACTACGGCCAGCTACGGTGTTTCGACATCGAAACAGAACGCTATATAAATAATGTGGACTCGCTGTTTCGTGCCCACGGTGTCAATGGACAGATTGACGACTTCTTCACTGCCGCTGACGGGGGAGTGTTGGTTGTCACACAAGGGAGCATCGTGCATCCCGTGACAGAGTTTTCCTACATGCTGCCGACATCAGAAGGGCAACTGCTTGACACGGCGTTGTCTCATGACAGGCTGTATCTGTTCTACGAGTCGGGGGTGATGGAAGCAGTCGATACAACAACCGGCAAAAAGGTTTCCTCATCCCGGGCCTATCCCGAGGAGGAAAGCCGACTGTTCAGCGCGACATCTCTGGTAGTGACGGCACCGACAGGGTTCTATCAGCTGCGCAACGGTTCCCGGGGCGGTTTCTTCCGCTACACAGTGTCAACAGGAAAGTGGGAAAAACTGCTTGAAACCGATTTCACACTCAATACGCTGACAATCACCGACGACGGCACAACTGCCTACATAAGCTGCCCGCGAGGCATCATAATAATGGACACTGCGACAGGGGCAATCACCCGTCTGCCGACGCTGAGCACCCGCTCGGGCAACATACTTGCAATGGAGGTAAGCACAATTTTCAGCGACCGCGAGGGAGGACTGTGGTTAGGAACCCTTAATCGCGGACTGCTTTACTATCACCCCGAGGCTTACCGGGAGTTTACAATCGACAAGTCGCTCATGCCCGCGGGATTCGTCCACTCCGAGGAGGTGCCTCTGTTCTCGGAGGACAATCTCGGCAACATCTTCCTCGGAAACCGCCGGCTCACCGTCGATGCTGAGGATGGCATCGTCGTCAGCGAGACTGATGCCGAGGCCGGTATGCGCGGAGGGGAATATGGCACGGGAAGCGCGTTTGTGGCAAGTGACGGCTCGCTGTTTTTCAACGATGCCGACGGATGCCATGTCTTTGTCCCTGCCGCCGACAGTTGCCGACAGCCGCAACACGCCCCCGTCATCACCGAAATCTACATCCACGGCGAGCGTGTCGTACCGGGGTCGGAAACAATGCCTGTGGCGGCACCTTATACCGGCCATCTGACACTTGAGCACGACAGGAACTTCCTCACATTCGACTGTGTTCCGCTCAACTATATCACCACTGCTCCCTCACGCATCAGCTACATGCTGGAGGGCATCGACACGCGGTGGAACAGCGTCGTCATCGGCGGCAACAACGCGTCGCACCCTTCGGGAAGACTGCGGGCAGTCTACACGGCCCTCCCGCCGGGCGACTACACGCTGCGCGTAACCACGTCGCCCGAACCCGGGTCGCCCGAGGCTGCCGAGCAGAGAATGAAGATAACGATCCGCGCCCCGTGGTGGGACACAACTCCGGCACGCGTGATATGGTGCCTGCTCGCCGTCGTCCTTGTAGCCGCAATCGTCAAGTCTTATAACCTGCGCACCCGGCGACGGCTTGAACAGAAACACCGCGAGGAGATATTGCTGACCCGCATACGGTCGCTCATCGAGCAATGTGACCGCTACGAGGCCGAGAAAGCGACCTCGGGAACAACCGTTGAAGATTGCCGCGACCAAATGGATTCCGACACCGAGTTCATCAACCGGGCCGTTGCCCTCGTGGAGCAGAACCTCAACACCCCCGGCTACTCGGTGGAGCAGCTAAGCCGCGACCTGTGCATGGAACGCACCGGCCTCTACCGCAAGCTGACCACACTTCTCGACCGCTCGCCGAGCCTGTTCATACGCGACATCCGCCTGCGCCATGCCGCCGCGCTGGTCAAGGAAAAACGCATGTCAATGGCCGAAATCGCCGAGGCTACAGGTTTCAGCTCGTCAAGTTACATGAGCCGGTGTTTTCAGGAGGTATACGGGTGCCGCCCGAGCGAATATGCTGAAAAATAGCGCATTTTTCAACATCAGTGCTATCGGTTTCAACATCAGTATTGTTATCCTGCTGTGTTTTTGCAATATCTTTGCAGTACAGTATCAATACAATTTGAACCATGAAACATAGTATCAAAAACATTTCGTTCACATTGCTTGCCACGATGACTCTGACTTCGTTGTCATCCACGGCAGCCAACCCATCGGGATTAGAATTCCGAAGCAACGGCCTTGATGTAGCCGTTGAGTTCTACACGCCATCGACAGTGAGGGTACACAAGATTCCGACCGACAGCCGTCGCGGCCCCGAGAGCCTCGTCGTGATCAAGACTCCCGAAAATGTCACCGTGACCAAAGGGAGCGAAGGCCCACTGAAAACCATGTCGAGCGACATGCTGACAGTCAAGGTCAACCCCTCGACCGGAGCCATCGACTTCTTCACTGCCGACGGCCGCCATTTGCTCAAGGGGAAAGACTACGGAACGTCGTTTGTAGACATCAATGATGCCGGCACACCTTCCTACAAAGTGCGCGAAACCTTCCTTCTCGACCCCGAGGAGCCAATCTACGGAGTCGGTCAGGTCATGGACGGCAAATTCAGCCGCCGAGGCTCGACCCACCACATGCAGAACGAGAACATGTTCACCTACTCGCCCTATTTCATGTCACCCTCCAAGGGATATGCCGTGTATTGGGACAACTATTCTATCAGCGACTTCACCGACTGCCGACAGGAACTTGCCTTTGAAGGAATAGGCCACGAGTCGGATTACTACTTTGTATATGGGGGCACAGCCGACGGTATTATCGCCGGAATGCGCGACCTGACAGGCCACGCACCGATGCTCCCGCTCTGGGCCTACGGCTTTTTCCAAAGCAAGGAACGCTACACGACTCAGGAGGAACACCTCGGGATATTGAAGAAGTACCGCGACCTGCGTGTGCCCATCGACTGTGTGATTCAGGACTGGCGCTACTGGCCCGAGTTCAACGGCACTGACAGCCTGTGGAACAGTCATTCGTTTGACCCGGTCCGCTACCCGGAACCGCGCAAGTGGGCCGACGAAATACATGCTCTCAACGGCAAACTCATGATTGTTGCATGGCCCGGATTCGGCCCCAAGACCGAGCAGCGCAAGGAACTTGACTCAAAGGGTATGATAATCAACTTCGACACATGGCCTCCCGAAAGTGGAGCGCGCCCCTATGACGTGTTCAATGCCGAAGCCCGCGACATCTATTGGAAGTATCTCAACAACGGCATTTTCAGCTATATCGGCAACGACGGATGGTGGCTCGATTCTACCGAACCCGACCACATCAACCGCCGTGACAGCGACTATGACCTCCCCACCGCCCGCGGCTCATACCGCAGCACCAAAAACACATACTCGCTCATGCACAATACCGGCATCGCATCCAACCAGAAGGCCACTTCCCGCGACAAGCGCGTTGTCATTCTGACCCGTTCAGGATTTATCGGGCAGCAGCGCCTCGGCTCCAACACATGGAGCGGTGACGTGCAGTCAACATGGGACATGCTGCGCAAGCAGATTCCCGCCGCGCTCAACTTCACCCTCATGGGCATCCCTAACTGGAACAGCGACATCGGCGGTTTCTTTGCAGGCAGGTGGAATGCCGGAGGCGGTGCCATGAACCCCGAGTATCAGGATCTTTACACACGATGGATGCAATTCGGGACATTCTGCCCCATGATGCGCTCCCACGGCACCGAGGTACCCCGCGAAATATGGAACTTCGGCAAGCGGGGCGACAAATGTTTCGACGCTCAGGAAAAGATGATAAAGCTGCGTTACCGCCTGCTCCCCTACATCTACTCCACCTCTTGGGATGTCTCGGCCAATGACGGAACGTTCATGCGCCCGCTGCTGATGGATTTTGCATCTGACAGCAAGGTTTATGAAATCGGAGGCCAGTATCTGTTTGGCCGCTCGATGATGGTTTCACCCGTCACTCAGCCGGGTGTCGACAAGTGGGAGGTATATCTTCCCGAAGGAAAGACTTGGTGGGATTTCTGGAGCAATACCACCCATGACGGAGGCACAACCGTCAACCGTGCTGTCACAGCCGACATTCTCCCCGTCTACATCCCCGCCGGAACGATTCTGCCATTCGGACCCGAAGTGCAGTATTCGACCGAAAAACCGTGGAACGACCTTGAAATACGCATCTATCCGGGTGCCGACGGCGAGTTTACCCTCTATGAAGACGAGGGCGACAACTACAACTACGAAAACGGTGCATTCTCGACAATCAAATTCACATGGGATAACGCCGCGCGCCGTCTGACCATCGCTGACCGTGACGGGAATTTCCCCGGAATGTTGAAAAACCGCAAATTCCGCATCGTACTCGCCGACAAGAACCGCCCGGCAGGCGACACCCCGTGGAAAGGTGGAAAGACTGTCAGCTATAAAGGCAAGAAAGCTGAAATTCAGTTTTAATTGATAATTGAGAACGTATAATAGAGATTTGCTTGCGCGTGTGCCGGCAAATCTCTATTATACGTTCTCAATTATCAATTACTTTTACTATCTTTGCAGGACTGTTGAACCTATTACCATTCATTACCACTATGAGAAAGAGTTTACTGGCGTTGTCGCTGCTGGTTGCCGCATCCGGAGCGGCACAGTCTGTGTCGTGGACTGCCGACAATGGCAACGGGACCTATACCAACCCGCTGATGTATGATGAGTTTTCCGACCCCGACGTTATCCGCGTTGGCGACGACTACTATCTTGCCGGAACAACGATGCACAGCGTCCCGGGCCTCGTCATCCTCCATTCCCGCGACCTCGTCAACTGGGAAAATGTCTCCTACTGCTTTGACCGTTTCGACTTTGACGACGATGCGTTCTCGCTCCGCAACGGCAAGGAAATCTACGGCCAAGGGATATGGGCGCCCTGCATCCGCTATCACGACGGCAAGTTTTATCTTTACAGCAATATCAACGGCAAGGGTCTCCAGTGTTATGTGTCCGACAAAATCGAGGGACCGTGGAAACACATCAACATGGAGGGACGCATCTATGACCTCAGCGTCCTCTTTGACGACGACGGCAAGGTCTACGCCATCCACGGATACGGCGAGGTCAAATGCACCGAGCTGAAACCTGACATGAGCGGCCCCGTCGAGGGAACCGAGCGTGTCATCATTCCCGAGGGCAGCGCCGTCGGGGAAGGACACCACATGTATAAGATTGACGGGATGTATTACCTCATCTCGACCGATTATCTTCCCAACGGCCGTACACTGTGCTCGCGTTCAAAGAGTATCTGGGGGCCATATGAGACCCGTGTCATAACCGCCGACGAGACCTTCGGCTACCACGCCGCCCCGATGACACAAATCGACGGGCGCATAATGCCCGACAGCCATCCTGTCAGCGTAGCCATGCCCGACCCTGACAAAACAGCCTGTGCCAATATCCATCAAGGTGGCATCGTAGCCACCCCCGACGGCCAGTGGTGGGCACTGCTGATGATGGACTTCCACTCGCTCGGACGCACCGTCACCCTCGCCCCGATGACATGGAAAGACGGATGGCCGATGGTGGGACTCGAAGGGAATCCGGGACGCGCACCCCGCACATGGCTCAAACCCTCGACCGCCGCACGAGACACCGAAACGCCCCATGCCCCCTACGAGCGCAACGACAACTTTGACGGCCCGGCGCTCGGGCGAGTGTGGCAGTGGAACCACAACCCCGATGACCGCATGTGGAGCCTTACCAAGCAAGGGCGTCTGCGACTGCGCACAATGCCCGCCGAGCAACTGATGTGGGCGCGCAACACCTTGACACAGCGAGCCATCGGCCCCGTCTCGGTCACCACCGTCGAGCTTGATGCGTCACGGCTTAAAGACGGCGACGTGGCAGGACTCGGCAACATCAACGTCCCCTGCTCGTGGGCCGGAGTGGTAAAGCACGACGGACGGCTGACTCTGCGCCGCTTTGAGCAGCTCGGCAACGACACTCTCGACCTCGATGTGCCGCTTGACAACGGACGCGTGTGGCTGCGGTTCACCGGCGACTTCGACAATGACCGGGGACGCTATTCCTATTCTACCGACGGTACCGTCTTCACCGACCTCGGCGACGACATGGTTCTCAGTTACCAGCTCATCACGTTCCAAGGGGCGCGCTTGTCGCTATTCGCGTTCAACACGCTCGGACGAAACGGCGGATATGCCGAATTTGACAATTTCACCGTCGACGAACCCAAAGCCGACCGTTCAGGCTACATACCCTTCGGAAAAACATTCCGAATCGTCAACCTCGCAACAGGACTCCCGATGCACGCCACCTCCCACGGACTCGTTCACGACACATCGGCTGACAAAGATAATGAGCAGACACGTTTCCGAGTAATCGACCGTGGCAACGGCAAGGTCAACCTCCAGTGTGCCGACGGACGCTACATCTTCGTCTCGGGACTCGGGCTCCCCGGCGACGTGCGACTCACGACTGACCCATCCAAGGCCGAGGAATTCATGTGGCAGGACTATCTCGACGGAGAGTTTATGCTCATGTCCACCCGCACCCACCGCTACATCGGCAAGAGCCCCACAACAGGCAGCCCTTACTCGATGGACTTCACCGGCTCTGACCCGGCCCGCCGCAACGGAGCTGTGATGCAATGGATAGAGTGATTTCTTGATACATAATTCATAATGCACAATGTATAACCGGCTTGAGCTGTGAGTGACCGCCTGATTATGTATTGTGCATTATGAATTATGCATTAAAATTACTACCTTTGCAATCTGAAACCATATTCAACTGTTTATGACCGACCAGCGTTACAATCTGCGCGGCGTTTCGGCCTCGAAAGAGGATGTCCACAACGCCATTAAAAATGTTGACAAGGGAATCTTCCCCCATGCTTTCTGCAAAATTATCCCCGACATCCTCGGCGGCGACCCCGAGTGGTGCAACATCATGCACGCCGACGGCGCGGGAACCAAATCATCGCTCGCCTACGCCTATTGGCGCGAGACCGGAGACCTGAGCGTGTGGCGCGGCATCGCACAGGATGCCCTCATCATGAACATCGACGACCTGCTATGTGTCGGTGCCACCGACAACATCCTCGTCTCGTCGACCATCGGCCGCAACAAGCACCTCATCCCCGGCGAAGTCATCTCGGCTATCATCAACGGCACCGAAGACCTGCTTGAACGCCTGCGCTCGATGGGTGTCAGCATCTACTCCACCGGCGGCGAGACAGCCGACGTGGGCGACCTCGTGCGCACCATCATCGTCGACTCTACCGTCACATGCCGCATGCGCCGCGCTGATGTCATCGACAACGCCAACATCAAGGGTGGCGACGTAATCGTAGGCCTCGCATCTTTCGGACAGGCAACCTACGAAGACTCCTATAACGGCGGCATGGGCAGCAACGGACTGACATCGGCCCGCCATGACGTGTTTGCAAAATATCTCGCCGAGAAATATCCCGAAACATTCGATGCCGCCGTGCCTGACGATCTTGTCTACTCCGGCTCGATGCATCTGACCGACGCGGTCGACGGCACTCCCGTCAACGCCGGACAGCTCGTCCTCTCTCCCACCCGCACCTATGCACCTGTAATCAAGCGGCTGCTCGACATCATGCGCCCCGCAATCCACGGCATGGTCCACTGTACCGGCGGCGCACAGACCAAGGTCATGCACTTTGTCGAGAACAAGCACGTCGTAAAGGACAACCTTTTCCCCATCCCCCCGCTGTTCAGTCTCATCGCCCGCGAAAGCGGCACCGACTGGGCCGAGATGTACAAGGTGTTCAACATGGGACACCGCATGGAAATCTATGTCGCTCCCGCCGACGCCGAGCGCGTCATCGAGACATCGCGCAGTTTCGGCATCGATGCCCGCATCATCGGGCATGTCGAGGATGCCCCGTCTAACCGTCTGACCATCCGGAGCGAAGCAGGCGAGTTCGTATACTGACAAGTCGTTTGGGTTTAAGGTTTAGATGGACTGCCCTCGGGTTACTTTTCTAAACCTTAAACCCAAACCTTAAACCGTAAAGGAATGAGAAAGTTAGCAATAGCGGCTATATTGATGGCAGTGATGGCCGGATGCGGCGGCCACAGCGACCGCGTGTCTGACTCTGACGCCGACACTATCCGCCAACTCCCCGACACTCTGCGGGTGGCTACACTCTACAGTCCCGAGTCATATTTCATCTACCGCGAGACCCGCATGGGATATGACTACGAGCTTGTGTCGCGACTGGCTGCTGACCGTTCCATGACTCTTGACCTGCAAGTGGCCCCGAGCCTCTCGGCAGCTGTCGAAATGCTCGACTCGGGACTTGTCGACCTTATCGCCTACGAAGTACCGGTCACCGCCGAATACCGGGAACATGTCATTCCCTGCGGACCCGAAAATATAACCACGCAAGTGCTTGTGCAACCTCGCGCCTCCCGAGACAGTCATGAACGCATCGACGATGTCACCCGTCTCGTTGGCCGCGATGTCTATGTCGAGCGCGATTCCAAGTATGAGGCACGTCTGCGCAACCTCAACGACGAAATCGGGGGCGGAATCAATATCCACACCGTCGACCGCGACAGCCGCAGTGCCGCAGACCTCGTCGCGAGGGTCCGCAACG
>CAMWRO010000020.1 GCA_947176615.1 uncultured Porphyromonadaceae bacterium | reverse complement strand
ATCCGACTCGCGTAAACGGGCTTTGGATTCATATTTGTTTTTAAACAACCTCTAAAACGACCGACGACAATAAAAGAGCGGCCCGAGGCATCTCGTTTTATTGTCGTCGAGACTTATAAAATCAACAACGCGAATCAAGCACCAGCCTGAGCTGCATTCTGAGCGCGTTTGAGATATTTCTTGAGGTCAATGCCCACCTCGGCTCCGTAGTTGGGATAGTCGCGGTCGATGAGTTCATAGACAGCAGCCTCGTTCTTGTAGTCCTTCAGCTCACGGTAAACAGTGGCTTCTTTGAGAAGGAACGCGGGGGTGTAGTGGGGATTGTTGTCAGAAATCTTGACAGCCTGCTTGAAACAGTCAAGCGCCTCGTTGTATTTCTTCAGATTGACGTAGCAGTCACCTTCGAGCGACTTGCTTGACGCGCCGATGATAGATTCGCCGGCCGAGTAGTCGTTGAGGTACTTGATGGCTTCCTCATATTTCTTGTCCTTGTAAAGGAGGATTGCAGCATTGAGACGGGCGAGGTTGGCACCGTCGTAACCCTCGTTGGCGGCAACCTGCTGATATTTGGCAAGAGCGACAGAGTCATTACCCATGAGCAACTCGATATCGGCCTGACCGACAGCGTTGTTGGCGGCATTCTTACCCGGCTCGCGCACAACATAAACGTAAATGAGAATTACAGCGACAATAGCGGTGACGATGAGACTTCCCCACAGGATGACGCGGGGGTTGTTCTGTACTTTTTCGCTGATACCGGTCAGAGTGTCGTTTACCTCGTCAATCGAGGTGTGTTCTGTTTCTTGGGGCTTGTTATTTGCCATTTTTGTATGAGAGTGGTTATTTAGTTACTAACAATCAGAACAGTGCGCTAAAATCGAGGCACATTCCGAATTGCAAAATTAATAACAATTCCTCAGATAATAAAATTTTCCCGCGAATTTTCACATTTTTCAGAAAAACGACGATAATAAAACCCCGCCGCTCAAAAAAAATAAAGGTGCAATGAATCTACCCCGCCCTCATGACACGGACATTCATCGCACCTTTAGAGATTGTTAAGAGGTTGTTTAAAAACAGACTCTTAATAATTATATACGAATTTCATGGTTCCCTCATCAAGTAGCTGTCCATTACGGGAAGACATGTGAGAAACTGCTTCAACAGCAATACTTCCATCAGCATTAAACTGATAATCAAACTCAAATAAAACAGTTATTTCGCCCTTAGCATACACGATTTTACCCGGGAATTTTTCAGGCGCGATTCCAAGCAATCCGCAACTCATCGTTGTAAAGCTATAATCATCCCCGTAAACCAATATAGAGCCTAAAAACAACGGCCATTGCCCGAGCTTGTTAGGGAATGAGGCTGTATAGTCAAACTTAAAGACTCCTAAGGCATCTGTACCACCGCCAAAGACATCAATCGGAGATGTCACCTGACCGATAGCTCCGCCTTTCCACTCGATATTTATTCCACCGACGGGAGCTGAAGCCCCAAGCAAAGAACCATAATCAATCTTCGTCAATTGACAATTGCCATTATACAGATAGTTGATTACGCCTTCTGACAATTCCACCTTGCTTAAAAAACCGGCATCATTAACGGTCTCGTTCCCGTCAAAATAATCGCTGGAAATGTCAAACGGATTATAAGACAGGGTCACCACACCTTCTCCATTAATCTTGACCTGTGACAACAACCCGTCAGTATTAAATGAATACTTTGCAAAAGGCGCTCCATCGACATCCACAGAACAGAGTTTAACTTTACTGAATGCCCCGGAATTTGCGACATTCAATTTCACATCGTCATCACCGGACGAACACGAAACAGTCAATAAGGCACACGCGATAGCGGCCAATGTACAGAAGTTACCACACAAATTTTTCATTTTCATTTTCATTATATATTTAAGATTAGGGTATATACCGTTTTGTCCTTTTATCACCTAAGACCTCGATAAAGATACCGCCATGCGGCTCCAATATTCTAATTCCTTGAAGATTATAGTAAACAGGAGTTTCATCCACCACTGACGGATTATCAATTAGAACCTCCGGGGAAGCCGACATGTCACCTCCATTCAACAGACTGTCGACAAATGATATTACTGCGGCTTGTAATTCGGGGAATTTATCGCCCAGCGAACTTGAACAATCGACAGCAAACATCAGTCCCACCGAAGAATGCGTTTCTTCAATTTTGATTTGTTCGTCTCGATTTATTTCCACATTATGCTGCCATTTCCCGCTCGATTTGACAAATGACCATTGATCGATATCATCGGGAATGACATCAAGCAAATTGCCATTGCTGTCCCGACAATCAAGAAAAGTAAACTTCAGAAATATACCGTCTCTTTCAGCCTTTACTTCATTTCCTGACGAGCTTGTCAACCCATAATATTCCACGTCGCTAAACGTATTTGTATCAATCGAATAACATCCTTCAATCCAACGCTCAGACAATTCGGGATTACCAGATGTGCCATCAAGAGTAAATCGGATACGCGCACCGTCGGATAACTGCGGCACTGAAATTGTCAATATTCGCGATGTACTTGTCTTTGTCAAGTCTTTAACGACTTCCCCAAGGCGGTCACGCACTCCCGACATTCCGCTTACAGTCATCGCATTTTCAGGCGCTGTCGCCAGTGACGTCAGATTAGCGTGAAACAACTCATCGTCCATCACATCTTCGCCTTTAAGTCCTATGCAATAAGAGGTCAGTTCCAATCCTTGAACATAAGTCGATGATATTTTATGACTAAGGTAAGCGGCGTAATTTTCCGAAGTCCTATGTTCAGGCGAATAGGCCAACGAACCTTGGTCAAGGCCGTCAGTAAACGTAATCAGCACCGCGTTGCTAAGATTTGTGGGGAATTTAAATTCAGTCATTTTATCTATCGCCTTGTCCACGGTATAATACAGCAATGTCCCGATTTTTGGATTCAGGTTTTCAATAAAACTTTTATACACATGTTCGCTCTCATTATCCAATGCCCCGATAGATAATTCTTCGATATTGCCGTTAAAGGCCATAATCCCGAGAAACACCCCGTGAGAACCGTTTTCAGAAGGAAGTCTCAAAGTCATTGAACCCGTAAACAAGCTATAACTTTCATCTCCGTCAAAGAGTCCTGCAAAAGAGTTCTCAGGGAAAAACACAGTATCATCGTCAATCACCCCGTAACTCCAACTCTGCGAGTTCCATCCATTCTCTTTACATATATGGGAAATCAGCGGAGAGCCTACGATATTTTCCAATTCAAATTCTTCAACCCATGCCGAACCGTTATCACGATTCAAGTGAATCAGAACAGAGTTGTCAGAAACCACACCTCCCCAGTAGGCAATAGCCCCACTTGACACATATGGTGCAGCACAAATCAAATCGGGATGAGTGGGATGCATAAAATATTCAACGCGCCAATCAGTCTTGGCTGTCAGAGGCTGCGTTGATTCAAGCCAGTCATTCCATAGGCCATACCCGATACTGACCCATTCGGTGTCGACCAAATCATCCAAAATCCCGTCGGGGAATTTAACCGACAACATGTTGACTTGAGATTTCAAATTTCCGACATTCGTAATCTGAAAGGCATCTTGGTCAAAATTTACGACATTGCCGCATATATACCCATACTTATCCTCGTAAACACTATTTTCCCGACATTTCTGGGTTACAACATAAGAAGAATATCCTACAAAATTATACCACACATATTCAAAACTTTCCAGATAAACCTTCCCGCCATCGACAATGTGCATATAGACATACACATCCGATTTATCCCAATCAGCGTTAGGAGTATAATCCTTATAAGGCTGAAATCTAAAACAAGTTTTATCATCCAGTGATTGTTGAATGGGCAACTTCCACTCGGAACGGTTAGCAAACAGACCGTCAACCCATATTACCTCACCGACATTCTGCCAGTCTCCGGCCTGCATAACGTTACAACAAGCAAGCCAAAACATGAAGGACAAACAAAAACGAACACAATGTTTTCTCATAGCTATTAAAACATGGCCGCCGACTCCAAAGCCTAAAAAAATCACAATAAGAAAACGCGAGCCGACTATGCCACGTCCTAAGTGAAGGCCCTGAGAAAGCCCGTGTGCAGATGTAACAATAGCAGCCCACGCTATATGCGTGAGAACCACTATGCTATCCTTGCACAATTGAAAGTTTCTCAGGTTTTCACTTACAAGATAACATAATACGTTTTCTTTATACCACAAAATTAGTTTACAGGCTCTCCTGTAAGCGCAAATTTAGTTATAAATTTGCAATATTCTATAATTTTACCGATAAAATAAATCAATGATTACTATTCGATTCACCGTCTGGCGCGAGGGTGTAGTGGTAGCGGACTTTCACGCTGTAACGGCGCACGATGCGGCGCATGTTTTCCATGCCGGCGCCGCTGTCAAACGCCACGTTGCTGAACGACGGGGTATCATAGTAATTGGGGCCGTTTCCCACAATCTCACACGGCATCACAATCGTCAACCCCTCGTTGGCGGCGATGAACACAGCCTTTTCGCGAGCGGCATCAAGCGCGGCCTTCAGGCCCTGCCGGTTATACTGTTCGATTTCCGAATTGTCAATCTTCGCGATATTGAAACGGGTGATTCCTTTGCGGCTCAGTTTATCGGCAATCCGCTCTATCTGAGACCAATCGCTGACGGTAGCCGACAGTGTTTTGGCCATCAGAAAATCAGATGACACCTCGCGGTTGCGGTAATTACCCATGTCGGCCACTATAATCCGAGAGTCTTCGACTCCGGCCGCTCTGAAAACGTGACGCACATCTTTCTCAATCTGCTGCAACTTCACGAGCAGGCTGTCACCGTTGCGGCCGGTCTCATAATATTCCTCCATCCCGACTTCCACTGTTATGCGGTCAGGGACAATGTTGACAGTGGCTGAGCCGGTGACTTCGATATAATTGCCCGATTCGGCCCGCGAAAACAGCGACATCGGCACAAGCATCACCGACATCATCACGATTTTCAAAACATTTGTCATAATTCAGAACGATAATGATTAACGCAGCAAATATAGGCATTATCCACATTTTATCCTAAATTGACCCCGACAGAACAATTATTTTTAACATTACAGAGAGAATGTGCGTTAAAAACAGTTGTTTTCTATCATTTTGTTGTGCAATATCGGGTCTTTTTATTATTTTTGCAGTTGCATTATGAAAAAACCGCGCAATTTAGTGATACCGGCGGGATTCTCAGTGCAACTTTCACCACATATATAATATATCGCGTTTATTATCTCATTATTACAATACAGTAGTTTAGTATGAAGCAAATTGTTTTAGCTATTCTTTTGGCAGCCGGAATCGCGGGCGCCTCGGCCGCACCGGTGACCAAGGAACGTGCCGCAACGACGGCCACAGAGTATGCCACGGCCTTTACAGGGCAGAATGTTTCAGTTAAAGATGTCATGGCAGTCAAAGATGCTTATTATATCGTTAATCTGAAACCACAGGGATGGGTTATGGTCGCCGCCGACGACAATTCCGACCCCATCCTCGCGATTTCTCCCGAGGGAGCTTTTTCATGGTACAACATCCCCGACAACGCCCGTTTCGTATATGACGCACTGGGCGACGGAGTGAAATATCAGGCCCGCGTGGGCAAGCCGCTTACCCGCAAGTGGGACAACGTCGTGCGCGAGTGCATCTCACGCGCCGACAACGGTGACATCGAAAACCTTATCAAGGCTAACTGGAACCAGTCTTCACCGTTCAACAAATACTGCCCGTCGAAAAACGGAGCAAACCAAGCCATCGTTGGCTGCGTCGCTGTCGCTATGGCTCAGGCGATGGCCGTGCAGAAATGGCCCGACCGTCCTACCGGCAAAGTATCCTACGGCTCGGCAAACTATGGCGCGCTGTCAATCGACTTTGATGCAGAGGCCCCTTACAACTGGGACGATATGCTCTCGGGAGCCAACCGCTATGACGAGGCAGCCCGCTTCCTGTGGCATGCAGGCATGTCGGTACAGATGGACTATGGCCCCGAAGCATCTGGCGTGCTGACCTCGCGCCTCAGTCTCATCGTAAAGGCGATGAAAGAGAATTTCTGCTATGGAAGCGATGTGCGTCTCGTCCTTTTCAGCTCCATCTCAGGCAACACGCAAGAAAAATATGCCCAGTGGGAACGCTACGTCTATAATGAACTTTCAGCCGGCCGCGCTGTTGTTTACAACGCTGTTTCGCAAGGCTCGACAGCGACCCATGCCGGACACAGTTTCAACATCGACGGTTACCGCGCAGGCCAGTTCCACGTCAACTGGGGTTGGGGAGGCAGTCAGAACAACTATTTCAACCTCAACGCCCTCAACATGACCCTCGGCAACGACCGTTATGAATACAACTATAACCAGTCAATCATCATCGGCATCGGTTCACCCAACCGCGTGCTCCGTTCTATCGACGTAAACTACACCACGATTGAGGAGAATCTTCCCGCCGGATCGGTTGTCGGCATTGTGACTGTCAACGGCGAGGCTCCCAAGAGCGAATATGGTCTCAGCGTGCGCGGCGCATACAGCGGCACAGGTTTCGCCAGTGTGCCTTTTGAAATCAAGGGCGACCGCCTCGTTACCACCGAAACTCTTTCTGTCGCTAAAAAGGATGTTTATAATATCGAAATCGTAGCCACTGCAGGTGACGACCGCCTGACAGCCGGATTTGACATCAATGTCGTCAAAGACCTTCCCGTAGCACAGGCCACCTCGATGGATTTCAACCGCGAGTCGGGTGAATTTACCGTTTACACGAAACATGGTGTGACCTATACCATCTATGGAGCCGACGGCAACCAGATTACCTCGGGAACTCTTGACCCCCTTCCCATCCTTACCTTCAACCGCTCAATTCTGACCAAAGGCAAGAACCGCCTCGTGTTGCGTTCAGGCAATGGTGAAAAGACTCTTGAGATTGTCAACTGATAACATCGTGAATCCATTTTTAGAAAATCACAAGTCATGAAATTTTTAAATAAAGCATCGATATATACATTAGCACTCCTTGCCGCGACTGCGATTTCGTCGTGCGAAGACAAAAAAAGCGGCGGCAACGACACTCCGGAAGAAGAGGGTACAAAGGTTTCAATCATAACCGAGGTAATAACCAGTTCTCCCGTAATCACCGACTTTACCAAAGACCAGACAATGAATGTCTTTGTAAAGAAAACCGCGTCAGCAACCGGAGACAATTTCAAGGAAAATGTCAAGGGAACCGCTCTCGGCGGAGGCGAATGGGAACTCTCTCCCGCTATCTACATCAACCAGACACAGCGCAACGCCTTTTTCTACGCTGCATATCCCTATGTCGAAGGTCTGAACGATGTAACCGCCTACCCCATTGACCTGTCGAAACAGAGTGATGTGCTTTACTCAGGCGACTATGCCCCGGTATCGCTCCAGACCACAAAGGCCCGTTTACGCATGAAACACGCCCTCTCAATGGTCAGCGCGGTCATTGACGCATCGTCCTACAACGGTTCAGGCACTGTCACCTCGATGGGCATCAGCGGCTCGGCCGTATATCTCACCGGCAAGTTGAATGTCTCGACCGGCAAAATCACCGTCGCCGACAGCGACAAGGGCATTGTCACCGCCTCAATGAGTCAGGATGTAAAATCAGGCTCGGCCAACCTGTGGGTGATTCCGTTCTCGACCAAGACTTCCGATGCAGCCTTCAACTTCACCATCGACGGCAAGAATTATGTTATCGACATGCCCGAGGTTGAGATGAAGACCGGATACCAGTATGTGTTCCACTTCATCCTGACCCCCAACGGTCTCGTTGTGCGCCCCGACGTGATTGATGAAATCTCGCTCAACGCCGAAGGCGACAACAGCGACACCGCCGAAGGCTATGGCTCAATCAAGTTCATCACATCGGCATCGTCGTTCACTTTCCCCATCTTTACAGGCGAAAACGTGTTTGGCAACGTCGTTTCGGGTGACAAGTCGGTAAATTACAGCCTCGGAGGCTCTATGGAACTTTCCGCCTCGGGTTCTAAGACTGTCACTATCGAGACTTGGAGCTCGACCGGATTTGAACTGCAATCCATCGAAGATATCGAGTCAATCGACATCTCCAACTATTAAGAAATATCTCGATTACAACAAGAGCCGCGCTGAAATCAGCGCGGCTCTTGTTGTTTTTTACAGTTGGATATCGACCAAAAGCAGAGCCGGTTTCAAGCGAAACCGGCTCTGCTTTTGGTCGATAAAAATATGTCGCAGGAATTAGTCTTCCTCCTTCATATTGTGATATACATTCTGCACATCCTCGTCTTCTTCAAACTTGTCGAGAAGTTTTTCAAGAGTCACACGCTGCTCGGGGGTAACCTCCTTGAGATCGTGGGGGATGCGTTCAAACTCTGACGAGATAATTTCAAAACCGTTGTCTTCGAGATATTTCTGAATATTGGAATATTCCTCAAATGCGCCATAGAGGACAACCTGCTCGTCACCCGATTCCTCGTCAACGATGTCTTCAAGTTCGTCTACACCGTAGTCGATAAGTTCCAGTTCGAGATCTTCGAGCGACACTCCTTCTTTCGGTTTGATTTTAAAGACACACTTGTGGTCAAACATAAACGAGAGTGATCCCTGAGTTCCGAGTGTGCCGCCGTGCTTGGTAAAATAGGAACGCACATTGGCGACCGTACGGGTATTATTGTCAGTTGCTGCCTCAACGACGATAGCAATGCCGAAGGGACCGTATCCTTCATATATGATTTCCTTGTAATCGCTTGCATCCTTGTCGGTTGCCTTTTTGATAGCGCGGTCAACGGTATCCTTGGGCATGTTTGCAGCCTTGGCATTCTGGACCAAGGCACGAAGGCGGGGGTTGGTCGACGGATCGGGACCGCCGGCCTTGGCAGCGATGGTTATTTCCTTTCCGATGCGGGTAAATGTACGCGACATGTTACCCCAACGTTTCAGTTTGCGTGCTTTGCGATATTCAAAAGCTCTTCCCATAGTTTGGTGTTATGTGATATATAATTTTGATTGTGTTACTTATCTGAGTTCGGCTCCGAGCTGTTTTTTGAGATTGGTGATGATTTTGTTCATCGACGCGTCAATCTGCTTGTCGTTGAGCGTCTTTTCATCATCCTGAAGAATCATGGCCACGGCATAGGATTTCTTTCCGGCAGGGAGGTTCTTGCCTTCATATACGTCGAAAAGCTCTACTTCTTTCAGCAGCCTGCGCTCGCTGTCGCGAATTACAGCCTCGACACGTTCCATCGTCACAGATGTGTCAAGCAACAACGCGAGGTCGCGCTTCACAGCCATAGTCTTGGGCAGCGGGGTAAATAATACTTTCTTTTTAAGAGCCAATCCGACAAGCGCGTGCCAGTCAAGTTCAGCGTAGAATACATCCTGCTTGATGTCAAATCGGCCAAGCAGCTTGCGCGACAGCACACCCATCGACCCGAGCGGCTTGCCCGAGCGGGTGGCTATGTCGAGTGATACGCTGTAAATCTCGCCTTCCCCGTGGGTCAGCTTTATCTCTGAGGGATTCAGGCCCAGACGGGCAAAAATGTTTGCCACCACGGCTTTAAGGTCATAGAAAGTGGCCTCGACTGCGGGACGGGTCCAGTTGCCGGGACGCAGCGAGCCGCTCATCCACACGCCTAACCGCGACGATTCACTGAACGGGGCAAGCGGGGCATCGGCAGTAGGCTCGACAGAGGGATTGAGGAAATAGACGTTGCCGAATTCATACATCAGCACGTCGCCACGCTTGCGGTTGATATTGTGGGATGCCGATTCAAGTCCTCCAAAGAGAAGGGTCTGACGCATTACCGCCAAGTCACCGCTCAGCGGGTTGAGAAGACGCACACAGTGAGACAGCGGCATCTGTTCAAGCGGCTCATAATAGCTCTCGGCACTCAGCGAGTTATTGAGTATTTCATTAAACCCTTCGGCTGTCAGCTGCTCGCTGATCAGTCGGCGCAGGTCGTTATCCTCATCTTCGCGCGAGCGGTTGACAAGCGACGACTTCACCACGTCGTTGATTTCGACATTATTGTAGCCATAGATACGCAGCACATCTTCAACCACGTCACAGGGACGGGTGACATCGACACGATAGGTGGGAACCTTGAACGATACCTCGGTATCAGTAGCCTTGATGTCGGTCATTTCGAGCGATTCGAGAATCGAAATGACGGTTTCGGCAGGGATATGCTTGCCTATGAGGCTGTTGACATAGTCATATTTCAGATTCACCTCGGCCGGGAGGATGGGCGACGGATACACGTCGCTGACAGGCCCGGTGATAGTGCCTCCCGCGAGTTCCTTGACCATCAGCGCGGCAAGACGCAGAATGTACATCGTGATATTGGGGTCGGTGCCGCGCTCGTAGCGGAACGACGCGTCGGTATTCAGTCCGTGACGGCGCGCGGTCTTGCGCACACTTGTCGGGTTGAAGTAGGCACTTTCGATAAACACGCTGGTAGTCTGCTCGGTCACGCCCGAATCCATGCCGCCGAAAACGCCGGCGATACACATCGGTTCCTCGACATTGCAGATCATCAGGTCAGCCGCACTCAACGTGCGCTCAACACCGTCGAGGGTGACAAATTTTTCACCTTCCGAGGCATTGCGCACAACCACACGGTTGCCTTTGATTTTGCCGGCATCGAAACAGTGGAGCGGCTGCCCCATTCCGTGAAGAATATAATTGGTAATGTCGACCACGTTGTTGATGGGTCGCAACCCGATAGTGGTCAGGCGGTCTTTGAGCCACTGAGGCGACTCCTTGACAGTGACTCCCTCGACAGTCACACCTGAGTAACGCGGACATGCCTCGGTGTTGACAACCTCGACAGTCACACCCCCTTCAGGTTTCTCGACGGCAAAAGCCTCGACATCGGGACGGCGCAGCTCTTTAGCCACAGAGTGTTGTTTCATCCAAGCCGACAAGTCACGGGCCACACCGTAATGGCTGGCCGCGTCGATGCGGTTGGGGGTAAGGTCTACTTCAAGAACATAGTCGGAAGTAAGACCGAAATATTCCGCTGCCGGAGTACCGGGGGCAACTTCGCTGTCAATCACGATTATACCGTCATGTGACGTGCCCACACCGATTTCATCCTCGGCACAAATCATGCCGAGCGACTCGACTCCGCGAATCTTTGATTTCTTAATCTTGAACTCATTGTCCCCGTCATACAGGGTAGTCCCGACGGTTGCCACTACGACAGTCTGCCCGGCGGCTACATTAGGCGCGCCACACACAATCTGCGTTGCCTCGCCGTTGCCCAAGTCCACGGTCGTAATGTGCAGATGGTCACTATTGGGATGTTCCTCGCATGTCAGGACCTTTCCGATAACAATACCGCGCAATCCGCCGCGGATTGATTCCACTTCCTCGACCGAGCCGGTTTCAAGACCTATCGAAGTCAATGCGGCCGCAAGCTGCTCGGGCGCAAGCTCTACATCGAGGTATTCTTTTAGCCAATTATATGAGATGTTCATTGTTTAGTATATTTCATGCATGAAAGCAGCCATCAACAGCTACCACGCTACAAAGTTACGGCTAATTCTCCTAATCTCCAATAATCTGTCAATATTTGTAATTGACCACCCAATAACCGTTTTTATTGCTCCCTTTACGCTCAATCCATCCGGCAGTTTTCATTTTGGCGATAATTTTTTTGACACCGGCGTCTGAGATACCAAGGTTTTCAGCAAGTTCCATTCGTGTCATTCGCGGATTCGCGTCAAGTAACCCGAGCACTGCCATTTCTGATTTATTGGGTACTTTATTGGGTACTTTATTGGATACTTCGACTCGCACATTCGTTTGAAGTGCCTTTAATATCTCATCAAGCATAAAGTCGATGAAAGGGCCGGATTCTCCAATATTATTGGACTCAGCGATGGCATCATAATATTTCTGCTGATTGGCATGCACCATATTTTCGACAGGCAGATGTTCAAAAAGAGGATTCAAGCGCCCGATTTTCAGCAGCATCCATTGTATCACTTATTGGCCGTCGGAGGTGTCAGTTTTTTTCTTCGATTTCTTCGGTACGGGAGCCTTTTTCTTCTTGACCGGCTTAGGCTCGTAGCAACCATGATCGCGTTTTCCGAATGTGATATTCAACCCGACGCTGACATTCAACATCTTGCGGGGAGAATGGCTCATTGAGAACTCGTCAAGCAACTTTCCGGTCTTGGCATCAATCCTTGTGTAATCACCTTTCAGCTTTCCCACCGGAACCGCATAACCGATATTGGCCGAAAACGCCAGTCCGTGACAGCAATACCACAAAAATGCAACCTGTGGTGTGATGCCGAGCATATTGCGGCCCCTCCAATGCAAGCCGATGCGCTCATAATAGTCATGATTCAACGGTTTGCGGATATAATAGTCATAGGAATCAGGATTAAAGCGAAACAATCCGATTCCCAGACCGGCCTGAATGGCAAACCGGCCACGATACCACTGATAGGTAGGCGTCAGGCCAAACGTGCGTTCCTCCCATCTGACTTTGTCGATATCGTAGGTTTCGCCGTCATCGACTCCATAATAGTAGAACGCGGTGTGATCCTCCTCGATTCTGCGAGGCGAGGCCGACCCTGCCGTTGTCGACATGTCAAAGCTGATTCCCCATCGCGACGTAATCATCCACCTATATCCCCACGATATGTATTCTGACCGATTGTTATTTATCGGAAACCCGAACTGCGACAACGCGTTTCCGGCGTCACAGGTAAAAAACATCATGCCGCGTGTATAATATATATTGTGCATATAGTCCGCGTCAAGACACGGCCTGACCGAATCGGGATAATTCTTTCGGGCCATAGCTCCGAGTGCCGTCAAGAGCAGCACGGCCATGATTACTGATCGTTTCATTTCAATTTGCAGGATAAGATAAGACTCGCTTGTTTTTAACCACCTCGTCAAGAGTCATCACAAACACTCCGTCGTTTATATTGCCGCTTGCCAACTCGTCGCGGGTATATTTTTCAAGTGTAGATGCCTTGAACACTATAATCTGGTATAGTTTTCCATAGGCCGCTTCCCCCATGACCACCCCTCCGGGAGCCTTTCCGATCTGACCGGAAGGAATTTTAGTCAAGACTTGGTCAAGGTAAGGATATTTGACAAACACAAGTTCCGATGACATCGTGGGTTCAGCATCCATCCAGTCAACCACATAGATATCCTCGTCAAGATTGTTTTCTATAAAAAACGACTCCGACTCAGTGTGACGATACTCTCCAAGGTCACAGCAGAGAACCGACATCAATGACATCCATAGCACCATTACAAAAGCGATATTCCTTACAATTTTCATAGCAAGATGATTATTTTCTTGCAAATATAAATCATTTCAACGACAAAACAAACTTTTTTCACGACAAAACGCCTCCATGTAGCAATATTGTCACTTCCATCAAAAAAAATGCTCTCCTGAACAAAAAAATAGCACATTTTAGGCAAAATGACTTACCGGGGCGTATTATATTGTTAAAAACATTATCTTTGCAATAACGAAAACAAAAACCAATCATCAATCATAATGTACAAAAACGACAATAGAACGGTTATCACCCTCGACGCGGGGGGTACCAATTTCGTGTTCAGCGCAATGCGCGGATATGACTTTATAGTGGAACCGATCACCTATCCTTCCAATTCCCACGACCTCGACCTGTGCCTCGCAACGATGGTCAAGGGTTTTGAGGAAATAATCGCAAAACTTGACGAGAAACCTGTGGCAATCAGTTTCGCCTTCCCCGGCCCGGCCGACTACCGCGCCGGCATCATCGGAGGCTACCTCCCCAACTTCCCGTCGTTCCGCGACGGCGTGGCGCTCGGGCCGTTCCTCAGCCGCAAGTTCAACGTGCCTGTATTCATCAATAACGACGGCGACCTCTTTGCTTTCGGCGAGGCTACAGGCGGCTCTCTCCCCGAAATCAACCGCCGCATAAAGGAGCTTGGCGGCACACGCCAGTATTCCAACCTTCTGGGATACACTTTCGGCACAGGACTCGGCATCGGCTCTGTCGTCAACGGCGAGCTGAATCTGGGCAACAACAGCTGCATCGAGACTTTCTGCCTGCGCAACAAGCTCGACCTCGACATCATCGTCGAGGAAGGCGCGTCAATCCGTGCCATCAAGCGCGAATACGCTCGCCTGACCGGCGACGCGCGCGACCTCACCCCCTATGACATCTTCAAAATCGCCGAAGGACAGGAAGAAGGCGATGCCGAGGCCGCAAAACGCGCATTTGAACGTTTCGGCGAAATCGCAGGCGATGCTTTTGCAACCGCCATTACCCTGACCGACTCGCTCGTGGTCGTGGGTGGCGGACTCACCGGCGCGATGAAATACATCAAGCCGGCACTGCTGCGCGAAATGCGGTCAACACTCAAGACTGTCGGCGGCGACGATGTTCAGCGCGTACAGATGCGCGTATTCGACCTCGACGACGAGCTCGAATTTGCCAAATTCGTCGTCGGTGACTCACGTCAGATTCCCGTCTACGGCAGCGACGAAACCGTGACCTACGACCCGATGAAACGTACCGGCCTCGCCGTCTCGAAACTCGGCGCGTCCAAGGCTATCTCAATCGGCGCCTATGTCTATGCCCTGTCTCAGATTGACAAAAATGCCTGACAACTCGTTTCCTTGACCATACTGACAACCCGGCTCAATGTTTTGAGCCGGGTTGTCGATTTTTACACACCTGACTCACAGTCCTTACCCCCACAGCAACTCGTCTTGTTTTGTTACCATTTATTGACAAATGGCCTCTTAACACCATATTTATGCCTCACGAATAGCTCCAAAGGTTGTCAAAATGGCCAAAAAGTATTAATTTTGCAAAAATAAGTTGAACGTCATCACTTCGATACATATCCGGTAATTTTGTTATGAAAGTCAATCGTCTTCTTGTCTCGCTGGTTGTTGCGGCATTTACAGTCACGACAGCCTTGTCACAGTCGCTGCTTAACTCCCCGGGGACTAAATCGGTCTTATATCAATACATCACACCGACTGATACAATAGTGCCTGACAGCATCCCTGCTGAAAACAAAATAGAACGCGTGGCATCCATTTTAAAGACACGTCCCACCTTGCAGGAACTTCTTGCCGAGGAGGAAGAGGAGGAATATGAAGAAGATACCGTCGACACAATGGTTATTGCCGATGACACGATGACGCATTATGTCACCCGGCCCCACGCCCCGCTGCATTCGTGGCTGTTCCGGCCTGTGGTCTTCGACAACCACAAGCTGCTTGACCCGATTCCGCTGGCTCCGACTACCTACTCGGAACTCCCGGTCGAAACCGATGCTTTCTACTGGATTGAAGATGACGAGTTCAACCACAATCTCATCCTTCACGCCCGCCAGAGTTTCTTTGTCAACCACCCTGACCTCGTTATCTATGACGAGGACAAGCTCCCCGAGCCTCCAAAGAAATTTGTCGCGACAATTGACCCCGAGACGGCCAAAATCACAATCTCCGAGGAAAAAGCTGTGTTGAACCTGAAAGATGACATGGCATTGAACGTTGAAAAACGCCACTGGCTGAAAAAATTCAACGGCGACGTTCAGTTCTCGCAGGCATTCGTGTCGCCCAACTGGTATCAGGGCGGTAACAACAACCTGAACATGATCATCAACGCTTACTATAACGTCAAGCTCAATCCCAAGTTCCATCCGCGATGGCTGTTTGAAACCACCGTGCAGTATAAACTCGGCCTGAACAGCGCGCCCGACGACTCACTGCGCAATTACAGCATTTCCGAAGACCTTTTTCAGGCCAATCTCGTTGCCGGTTTCCGCGCGACCAAAGGGTGGTACTATTCGGCCAACGTGTCGTTCAAGACCCAGTTCCTGAACAACTATCAGACCAACTCGCGTGACCTGAAAGCCTCGTTTCTCTCACCGGGTGAGCTGAATGTCGGCCTCGGTATGACCTACAATTACGCCAACCCCAAAAAGACATTTACATTTGACGCGTCAATCTCACCGCTGTCATGGAACATGAAGACCTGTATCAACCGCCGCATGAACGAGACTGCATTCGGCATCAAGGAGGGACGCAAGACTGTGATGGAATATGGTTCCAGCGGCGAGTGCAAGCTGTTCTGGCAGATCAGCCACAACATCTCCTATCGCTCGCGACTCTTTGTCTTCACCGACTATGACTATCTCCAGAGCGACTGGGAAAACACTCTGTCGTTCAACATAAACCGATTCCTTTCGACCCAGATTTACGCCCACCTTCGCTACGACTCGAACTCGCCCTACCGCGATGGTTCAAGCTGGCACAAGTGGCAGTTGAAAGAGATTCTGTCATTTGGTTTCAGCTACCGTTTCAGCTCCATCTGATAAGTGAAAAATTTTCTGCTCGCCATCTCTCTGCTCGCATCGGCCGGATTTATTTCGGCCAAGACTGCCACTATCGACATCCCGCGCCATTCCGAGGTCCTCCCGGGATATACCCCCGAGGTTGTGGAAGAAAGGCTTGCGGCCGGTCCGCTGCACACTGTTGAAGGTCTATGGCGTTTCCCGGGCGAGGGCAGCATTCTTGCCATTGAACGGCCGGCGTCGCGCCGACCACTCGGAGAGCGGCAGGACATTTACCTCATGGTCGCCGTAGCGCCGGTTGACCGTGCCGTGAGACCCGGAACCGTCATGGGAATTCTTGCCGCGACAGCCAAGAAAGATGTCTATGACTGCCGCCTCTACACATCATCTACCGATGACGGGCGGTTGCTGACCTCTCCCAAGAAATTTCTGTTGCAGCTTGCCGATGACAACCGCATCGTATTGAAGCCATATGGCAAAAAACTTAAAATCCGATGGTGGAAACTGTTCCCCTATATGTTCCGACGCGTTTTCACACAGGAAGGAACCATTCCCGACGACCTTGACGGCTGTGTCAGGGTGTTTCCCGAACCACTGCCACCCATTGAACCACGTTATCTATGAAGACGTTAATGCTTGTGATGATTTTTGCGGTCGCGGCAAGCGCCGTCGCATTGCCCGACAAGACCACACGCACCGGATTGAGACCCGTTCAGGAATCCGCCCCACCGCCGATATGGGATACTGTCACCGTTTCGTCCGACTCGGTTCTGGACATCGTCGGTTATGACAAGCCGCTGCGGTCGCGCAAAGAGTCGCTGTTCATAACCAACAGGTCAGGACGGCACCTCGAAAAAGCAGAACTGTCCCTGAACTACCGCGACATGGAGGGACGGCAGCTTCACCGAGTGACACGATGGGTCGACTGCAACATCCCGGCAGGAGAGACACGACAGGTAACCTTCCCGTCATGGGACACCCAGCTGTCATTTTACTACCATCTCTCCCGGCCTCCGCGCACAGCCTCGGTAACACCGTATGATGTCACCTGCCGTCCACTGCGCATAATATTGTCAATCCAATAATAACCTAAATATGACTGAATTTCTCGCCCAATACCACCTTCTCGGCCTCGTTATCGGAATATGCACGTTTCTCATAATCGGGTTGTTTCATCCCGTCGTGATAAAGTGTGAATACTACTTCGGCACCAAGTGCTGGTGGTGGTTTCTAATCCTCGGCATCGCCGGAGTGGCCGCATCGTTCCTCGTGAGCGACGTGCTGTGGTCCTCACTGCTCGGCGTATTCTCTTTCTCGTCATTCTGGACAATCAAAGAGATTTTTGAACAGAAGGAGCGAGTGGAGAAAGGATGGTTCCCGGCCAATCCCGATAGAAAAGATTGAGAAACAAAACTTCTTGACGTCACAGATGGATTTTAGCAAAGATATACCCACGCGCCTCGGACTGATGGCGCTGTCACCGGTCGCGGTCTTCCTCCTGATGTATGTGGCCGTGTCGGTCATCATCGGAGATTTCTACAAAATGCCCATCGCGGCCGCCATCGTCGTGGCATCGGTATGGGCAATCGCAATCTACCGGGGCCGGACACTGTCAGAACGCATCGAGACATTCTCGCGGGCAGCCGGACACAGCAACATCATGTACATGATCTGGATATTCATCCTCGCGGGCGCGTTTGCCTCCGTGGCCAAGGAAATCGGGGCAGTCGACGCGACTGTCAGCCTCACGCTGCGCTTTTTACCGTCAAGCCTTATCATTCCCGGCATCTTCATCGCGGCATGCTTCATTTCTATTTCTGTCGGCACGTCGGTGGGCACAGTCGTGGCCCTCACACCGCTTGCCGTAGAGATGGCCGGAGCCGGAGGCGGAAATGTGCCGTTCTATGTTGCGGTAGTCCTCGGCGGCGCGTTTTTCGGCGACAATCTGTCCTTCATATCCGACACAACCATTGCCGCCACCCGCTCACAGGGATGCAAGATGGCCGACAAATTCAAAGCCAACCTGAAGCTCGCGCTTCCGGCGGCCGCAGTGACCCTGATTCTATACTTTTTCATGGGACAAGGCTCCCCGGTCATCCCCGTCTCTGATGATACCGACTACTGGCTCGTCATGCCCTACATCATCGTCATCGCCACCGCCATTGCCGGCATAAACGTCACCATCGTCCTCTCGCTCGGATTCGCGTCGGCCATGATTCTCGGACTCATCAACGGGCATGGAATCATCGAGCTTTTCGGCTTTATGGGCGCAGGCATCGACTCGATGGGCAATCTTATCATAATCACACTCCTCTCGGCCGGAATGCTCGGCGTAATCCGTGCGGCAGGAGGCATTAACTACCTGCTGCAAGTGTTGACCCGACGCGTCAGCGGAACCCGGGGCGCACAGGGTTGCATCGCGCTGCTGGTCTCCCTCGTGAATCTCTGCACGGCCAACAACACCGTGGCAATCATCACTACCGGGCCGATAGCACGCGAAATCGGGACGCGCTACGGAGTCGACCCCCGCAAAAACGCGTCACTTCTCGACACTTGCTCATGCATAGTGCAATGCCTCATACCCTATGGCGCGCAGACCCTCCTCGCCACCTCACTCGCCGGCATCTCGCCCGCAGCCCCGTTCCCCTATCTTTATTACCCGTGGGCACTGGCCATAACAGTGCTTGTATCCGTCCTTATAAAGAAAAAATAATGAAGTTGTGAAACTATTTCGGGTTAAACGCAACTAACTTACAAAAAAACAACCCGATGGTTTACACTTCTGACTATAATACCGCCTACTCGGCAATGATAAAACGGCACGAGAAGATTATCTTCAGTGTCTGCTTTTTCTATGCCACCACAGCTACTCCCTTTGAGGATCTGAGACAGGAGGTGTTGATTTCGTTATTTAAAGCCTACCGGCACTTCCGACTGGAAAGTGCCGAATCGACATGGGTTTACAAAGTATGCATCAACACCTGCCTGTTCTCCTTGAGAAAATTCTCCCCAAAAGTCAAGACTGTCTCACTTGACGAGCTGCCTGTGGCGCGTCTGCAAGAATCTACCGACAATGATTTCAAACGCCGGCTTGAATGGCTGCACAGAGCGATTTCAACCCTTGGCCCGATGGACAAGGCAATCATATTAATGTGGCTCGACGAATTGAGCTACGAGGAAATTGCCGCCAACACGGGCATACCGCGCAACACGGTTGCAACACGCCTGCACCGCATTAGAAAAAGACTATCGTCCAATAAAGAAAACATCTGAACTATGGAACTTGAAGACTTGAAGACAACTTGGAAATCAGTCGAGGCACAAATTGAACATATTTCAAATTTGGATTGCGGAAATCTACCCCGGAAAGAAAAAGCCGATGCCAAGACAAAAGTCATGTGGCGAGTCCTGACAGGGGCACTGTTTTCCCTCGCAGGACTTGTACTCATGGCAAGCTCACGGCTGTGGGCACCGCTTAAACTCCCTGTATTGTGGGTGATAGCAATCTCGGTGGTAATTTTTATTGGGTTAGTGTCCGAAATATACCTTGCACGGATGATATACCGGATAAATCTGTGGGAAAACACCAACTACGAAGTTTTTACCCGCATAATCCACATAAAAAAACTATACCGCACAATCCAATTCATCTTGTCACTGCTCGCCATCTTGGTTTTCGGTAGCCTGTCACTATGGCCACCATTACAAAACAGCTCGTCAATTATAGTGATATGGGGCCTTCTATCATTAGGCTTTGCCCTTGAATATATCTGGTATCGGCGAAATTGCAGATACCTTGACAAGATGGGCCGACATGATGAACCCGCATAATTAAAGGCTGTGTTGGAACAACATCTTGACAATATCTAAACACCACATATATGAAACATCTTTTATTATCAATTATCAGCACGGCCCTCGTTGCTATATCGACAGGCGCATGCGTGGAAAAATCGACCCCCAAAGTCACTGAAGTTGACAAAAACTTAAAAATATCGATTTATCAGACCGAGACTAAAGATGGAACAGTGACCCCTGTGCCCCCGGCACTGCTCGAAGAAACGGTACACATATCGAATCTTGTTCATTATGCCGAAAACGGCGACAGTGTGACCGTCCCCTTCTACTTCTCTAACGTCGAAAAATATTCCGAAATCACCGGAAACAACATCGAAAAACAGATTGCCATCGGCATAAACGGAAAAATAATCGCGACACCTACCGTAAAGATGCAACTCAACAACGGAGCCTGCTCGGTATTGTTGTCACAAGAACAAGTCTCCGAATTGTTTTAACGGCATCAAAGAATCGACATAAAAAACCGCTCCTGATTTTGTCAAGTAGATGTTGCAAAACTCGATAATCACATCGAGATGTTTAGTGACTATCTGTGTTTGACAAGCCTACATTTTGAGGTAGATGTTGCATCGGAATCGGTGTCCGAAAGTAGATGTTTATTGTGGCGAAATAGCAATCTGACAAGATTGCGTCCTTGAATAGCCGTAGGTTGCCTTGCGCAACCTACGGTAGTTTAACGAATTAAATATTAAATCTGTAAAGATTTTTCAATCACGTCGCATCATGAAAAATCTTTACAGATTTTATTTATTCGATTCATGTTTCCGTGGGTTGCGAAACCGCAACCCACGGCTATTCATAGAATAATCCTTACGGATTAAATATTACTCGGGACAAAACTCAGTTTTGCAACACCCACTTAACATTGTGTCGCCGGCGTGCCTTTTCACGGTTCAGTTTCCGTGGAATTGTAGGGGCGCGATATATCGCGCCCGCGGCGAAGGCGCATGATGCGTTGCGGGTAAATGTTTTTCACACCGTCCCCTGCGGGCTCGATATATCGCAATGTCTATAACTTAGGGGTATTGCAGCCGCGGAGCGGCGAGGCCATGCGAAACCCCACGCCTCGGCGTGGGGCAGCAGGCAAAACAAACGAAAAAGCATCGTAGATGCGAGTCTGTGGTATCGACCACAGGCCCACGTCTCCGACGTTGTAAGTCCTTGGATGTCCTCCTCTCCCCAAGCC
>CAMWRO010000019.1 GCA_947176615.1 uncultured Porphyromonadaceae bacterium | reverse complement strand
ATGCTCAACTATGAGCCCATGATGGCCTATCTCGGCGACAGTGACCGCCTTGTGGAATTTGCCCGCGAGCTGAACCGCATCGCGGCGGCCAACAAGTCTCGGACATTGAACGCTTGCAATGACGCGATGGCAGCAATAGTTTCAGCCGGCCTTGACAAGAAAAAGCTCGTGGCGGCGACTCTTGTGAATCTGTTGAAAAAATGGATTGCCGGGGGTGGGTACTATAAGAGCGGCTACGGAAAAACCGGCGAGAATATCCTGCTCGATGTTGAAAACGCCTATAACGCCGCCGGGAAAGAATCGCCACTCCGCACTCAGGCTATAGACTCCCTTATCATCGAGGCTGTCGAGGCAATGAGAGTCATTATGGAGGAAAATCAGTTTTTCAACTGTGTCCGCAAAAATCTTTATACCCTCGGCCTTCTGTCGCGCGTATACTCCTCGATTGATGATTATCGCAAGGAACACGAAACCATTCTGCTCAGTGACACCAACTCGATACTGAAACGCATTATCGGCGATGCTGACACGCCGTTTGTCTATGAGCGCGTGGGGGTGTGGTTCAACCATTTCCTGATTGACGAGTTTCAGGACACCTCGCGCATGCAGTGGGACAACCTCCGCCCCCTGCTCAACGAGAGCCTCGCGACCGACAATGACAATCTTGTCATCGGTGACTTGAAACAGTGCATCTACCGTTTTCGCGGCAGTGACCCGTCGCTCATCCGCAATGTCCATAACGATGTCGTCGGGCATGCCGAAGTGCGTGGTGAGCTGCTTGCCGACAATACCAACTGGCGCAGCTCGGCCGAGGTCGTGAGGTTCAATAACACGCTGTTCACCCTGATGGCTTCGGAGATGGGTTTTTCCAAGCAGTATGCCGGAGTGGCGCAGCTCGTGTCTCCGAAACATTCTGACCATCACGGTTATGTGAAACTGTCACGCATTTCAGGTAAAAAAGTAAAAGCTGACAGTGACGGCACCGAGGAGTATAGTCCGCGCCGGGCAGCGCTTGAGATTATGGGCAACGAGATTGCCCGCGAGCTACAGGCCGGGTATCAGCCTGCCGACATAGCCATTCTCGTGCGCGGTCGCAAGGATGGTGTCGACGTGATTGACTATCTGCTTGAACGCGGCGCCTCTGACCCGCTTTTCAGGGAAATGCGCATTGTCTCCGATAACGCGCTGCTCGTTTCGCGCTGCCGCTCTGTCAGGCTTATAGTCAGCGTGTTGCGCTACATTTCTTCGAGCGATTTCGTCTCAACGCCGTCGCGCAAGTCCCGTCGCGAGATTGCCCGGTTGCTCAATCGTTACGAATATCTGCTCAGTCGGGGTGCCACTCCGTCCGAGGCTCTTGACGGAGCCATTCATTCTCCCGAGTCGGTCGAAGAACTGGTTATGGAGGTGACCGATATGGACTGTGTGAACCTGACATCCATTGTCGAGCGCATCATATCGCGGTATATCTCCCCCGACGACCTTGCCCGCGACAATATATTTATCACTGCCTTTCAAGACCTTGTGGCTGATTTCAGCGACCGTGGGGCGGCTGATGTCAGCGCATTCCTGAAATGGTGGGACGGCCCGGGGCGCAAAGTGGCTGTCGCGGGTGCCCCTGACGGGAAAGCAATAACCATTCTGACAATACACAAGGCTAAAGGTCTTGAATATAAGTGTGTCCACATTCCGTTTGCCGGACTAAGCCTCGAATCGGGTGACATAAAATGGTTCGATACCGATGGCGTTTTCCCCGGAATAGACCCGGCCATCGTGCCGCCGCTTATTCCTCTGTCATGTTCTTCGGCCCTTGCTTCGACCCCCGTCAGAGAACAGTATGAACAATATGTCTGCGAAAATCTACTTGACGAGTTCAACGTGCTTTATGTCGCTTTTACCCGAGCCGTCGACGAGCTTGTCGTCACGCTGACCGACGATGTCGGCGAGTCGTCCATAAACCGTTTCCTGTTCAGTGCTGTCGAAAAAGCCACCCCCGACACATGCGTAACCCTTGAACACAATGCAGGGATTGACAGCGGTCGTGACCGACACCTGTCACCCTTCATCCCGTTGCAGATGGACGAGGGGGATGTGCTGACTCTCGGCTCTCCGTGCCGCCCCTCTCATGAGGAAAAAGAGATGCCCACGGCTATGGAACCGGCCGAGACGATAGAGATGACCGACTATTATGCCAACGACCGTGCCGACCTGTGGGCCGACACCCGCATTGACTCGATTCGTGACATCACCGTTGCCCGCGAGCGCGGAATAATCCTTCACGACCTCATGTCGCGCATCCGCACTCCACGCGACATTGCCCGGGCCATGCGTCAGTCAACCCGTGCCGGAATGATTCCCGACAGCGAGGCCGATGAAATCTTGGATCTTATTACCCGCCGTGTCAATGACCCCGAGGTCAGCTCGTGGTTCAATGGATTTTCCCGCCTGCTGATGGAACGCCCCGTCATTACCGGCAGTGACGACTCGCAACGCCCCGACCGCGTAGTGTGGACTGCCGAGGGGACAATCGATGTCATTGACTATAAATTCGGCATCGAGCGACCGGCCCGTTACGCGCGTCAGGTCAGCCGCTACATGTCACTTCTGCGCGACATGTACCCATCCACGCCCGTCAGAGGTTACATTTGGTATCTTGACACCGGCGAAATCGTCCCGGTAAAGTAGCCTATTTTGAACCGTGATAATCGGCATTTTTGAACTGCACGGGCACAATGTACCAAGTGTTGACCGGCTTGTCGCCCATTTTTCCCGGAACAAATTTAGGCAGTTTTTTAACAGCGTTTACAGCCTCCGAGTCAAATGGCTCTCCTGCAGACCTTACAACTTCGATGCGCCCGACCTCGCCCGTTTTAGTCACGACAAATCGTACTACTACCCTTGCCGAAGACCATTCTAAGCAGGCTGATGGTATTTGCATGTGGTCGGCTACATATTTTAGCAAAGCTACTTCGCCGCCCGGAAATTGCGGCTTGTGTTCCACGACATTGTAAATGTAGTCATCCCCTTCCTGACGCATAAGTTCCTCTTGAACATCGATACCTCCGACGACAACTTCCTCTCTCTCCAAAGTGTGTTTCTCATCGTCGCAGCTGACCGACAGAGCATCCGTCGGCATGGCTGCGGCCTCTATAGTTGTGCCTACTCCCGCCAAAACAGCTGCGGAGATTCCGGCAAAGGCAATCGCTTTTCCCGCGATGCGTCGGGCCGAAAGCTGCATTTCGAGATAACGCACTTCCGCCTCGCATTTGGGGCAAGTCCCCGCGCAGTCGCCTTGATAGCGACATTCCGAGGTTACAAACTTGATGTCATTAGCCTCGGCTATCTGTCGGCGAATCTCTTTAAGAATCCGGCAAGTCGTTTTTCCGCGTGTCATATCGCTTGAATATAGAGGATTAGATTACAAAGATATTATATAAAGGGGATAATGCCAAAATTTAGATTCACCTTTTCACTCCAAAATATCTAGTAAATCAATAAATCAACAATTTTTTCGGAGCCCGCAGGGCGATGTGATGGTAATGAGGCGATTAGCTTAGACCAAAATAAACAACAACGATTCCGGTTCAATCAAATTTTTCAGCGACTATTTTGGCCACTACTATGCCAAAGTACGCTGATTCCGATTTTTTATTGTAATTTTGCGGGCGAAAAAATTTAAACACGATGAATGCATGGCTGACAGTGGGACTGCTTGTCGTCTCCAATATCTTTATGACTTTTGCGTGGTACGGTCATCTTAAACTGCAACAGATGAAGGTTTTCACGTCTAATACGCCGCTTTATGTGGTAATTCTTGTGTCATGGGGCATAGCATTGCTTGAATACTCATGTCAGGTCCCTGCCAACCGTATCGGTTACGAGGGAAACGGCGGCGCTTTCTCGCTGATGCAGCTCAAAGTCATTCAAGAGGCGATTACACTGGTTGTTTTCACCGTGTTCACGGTCGTGTTTTTCCGCGGCGAAACGCTTCAATGGAACCATTTCGCCGCCTTCGTCTGCCTCATTCTCGCCGTCTATTTCGTGTTTATGAAATAGGTATTACTGGTGGCTGGCCTTGTAATAAAGGATGACGGCGATGATGGTGTAGAGGATGTTGGGAATCCACATCGCAATCATCGGGGAGGTATAGCCTGATACGGCAAATGTCGAGGTGACCGTCATAAAGAGGATGTAGCTGAAACTCAGCACAAGGCCGATACCGATATTTATACCCATTCCACCCTTGACCTTGCGCGATGACAGGGACATACCGATGATTGTCAGGATGAAGGCCGCCGCTGTCATGGCATATCGGCGGTGGTTTTCGATTTCAAATGACTTGATATTGGCGACGCCTCGCGCTTTCTGCCGTGAGATATATTCCTGCAAGGCGGGCGATGTCATTGTCTCGTGGTCGTTTTTGGAGATGAGGAAGTCGCGCGGCTCGATGGGGATGACGGTGTCGAGGCGCGCTCCTCGGCGTATTGTCTCGCGAGTGCCGTCAAAGTCGCGTATCATGTAGTCGCGTACCTGCCAGTTGTAAAGAGTGTCCCAGCGGATGGTCTGGGCAGTCAGTCGCGACACGAGTTTCTTGTCCTTGAAGGTTTCGAGAGAAAATTTGTAGCCTGTCTTCTGAGTGTTGTCATAGCGGCTCATGTAGGCGATTTGTCCCTTGGCGACTTGCAGCTGGATGTTGGTGCCGTAGTCTACGCGCTTGTTTTTGACATAGGTATTGGTATAGTCGATGCGTTTGACATTGGCGGGAGGGATGATATAGGCACTCAGCATGTAAGTCGCCAGAGCGATAATGGCCGCGCTGATGAGGTAGGGGCGCATGAACCGTCGGTAGCTCATGCCGGTGGAGAGCATCGCGATAATTTCGGAATTGTCAGCGAGCTTGGAGGTGAAGAAGATGACGGCAATGAATGTGAAAAGCGGGCTGAACTGGTTGGCAAAATAGGGGAGGAAGTTGACAAAATAGTCAAAAATTGTCGCTTTCAGCGGTGCTTTGAGGAAAGAGTCAAGCTTCTCGTTGACATCAAACATGATTGTGATTGCCAGAATGAGGACAATCGCAAAGACGTAGGTCCCGAGAAACTTCTTTATGATATACCCGTCAAGGATTTTGAATGGTTTCATTTCAAAAAATGAAAAATGACAAATAACAGATGAAAAATCTGCTATCGAAATTTGAAATTGATTACTGTTGTTCTGTTATTTGTTATTTGTTATTTATTATCTGTAATTTGTTATCAGCCTTACAGCCTGCGCGTTACCCGCTCGACCATTTCGGTTTTCCACGACTTGAAGTCTCCGGCCAGAATGTGGCGGCGCGCTTCTCCGACGAGCCACAGATAGAAAGCAAGGTTGTGGATCGAGGCTATCTGCATTGCGAGTAATTCGTTGGCTATGAACAGGTGGCGGACGTAGGCTTTGGTGTAAGCCGTGTCGACATAGCTCGGTCCGTCTTCCTGTAAAGGAGAGAAATCATCGGCCCATTTTTTGTTGCGCATGTTCATTATGCCGTGTGCGGTAAATAGCATGCCGTTGCGGCCGTTGCGGGTGGGCATCACGCAGTCCATCATGTCAACGCCGCGGTCGATTGCTTCGAGGATATTGGCGGGCGTTCCCACCCCCATGAGGTAGCGAGGCTTGTCGGCGGGAAGAATCTCATTCACCACTTCGATCATCTCATACATTTTCTCGGTGGGTTCCCCTACCGCCAGTCCGCCGATTGCATTCCCGTCGGCACCGAGGTCAGCGATAAACTTGGCCGACTCTCGTCTCAGGTCGGGATAGGTGACACCCTGCACGATGGGGAAATAGGCCTGACGGTAGCCATAAAGACCTTCGGTCTCTTTGTAGCGTTTCCAGCCGCGGGCGAGCCAGCGGTGGGTGAGGCCGAGCGATTTCTTGGCATAATCATAGTCGGCTGTGCCGGGAGGGCATTCGTCGAGGGCCATCATGATGTCGGCCCCGATGACACGCTCGATGTCAACCACCCCCTCGGGAGTGAACAGATGACGCGAGCCGTCGATGTGGGAGCGGAAATGCGCGCCCTCCTCGGTCAGTTTTCTCTGACCCGAGAGAGAGAACACCTGAAAGCCGCCGCTGTCAGTCAGAATGGGGCGTTCCCATCCGTTGAATTTGTGCAATCCGCCGGCCTGACGCAGGATGTCGAGTCCCGGCCGCAGATAGAGGTGATAGGTGTTGCCCAAAATAATCTGGGCCTTTATATCGTCACGCAACTCGCGCTGATGCACGGCCTTGACACTCCCGACGGTGCCTACGGGCATGAAGATGGGAGTCTCGATTGTCCCGTGGTCGGTCGTAATGAGTCCGGCACGGGCATCAGAGCCGGGGGTGGTTGCTTGGAGTAGGAAATCCATAATTCTTGAACTAATAATGAAATGCAAAGTTACAATTTTTTCCAAAACTGTGCAATGCGGTGTTTTTGGCAATACATTGTCAGTTTTTGAGAAATAATCGCTATCTTTGCACCCTATATGCAGAACGGAAGGTTTGTACATAATATAGATTTCGCTGCGGCGACTGAGGTTCTCGACTTGATAAAGGAGTCGGATAAAATTGTCATAACATGTCATGTGTCGCCCGACGGGGATGCCATCGGTTCTTCACTCGGGTTGTGGCACACGCTGCTGGCAATGGGTAAAAAGGCGACGATTGTGACACCCGACTGTCCGCCTAAGATTCTCCAGTTTCTTCCCGGCGTGAAAGAAATTGTGATTGGCACGCGTCAGACTGATTATGCCCGTAACCTGTTGACTGATGCCGACTTGGTTTTCTGCATGGACTTCAATGACACCAAGCGGGTTGACAAGCTCCAGCCCTATCTTGACGCATCGTCGGCACGGAAAATTGTCATTGACCATCATCTTGAGCCGGTAATCGAGGCCGATGTGCTTATTTCCCGGCCCGAGATTTCGTCGACCTCGGCGTTGCTCTACATTCTGTTGTGGCAGTTGAAACTGACCCGCTATGTGCGCCGTCGTGCCGCCGAATGCATTTTTACGGGAATGATGACCGATACCGGCAATTTTAGCTATAATTCCAATGATTCTGACCTCTATCTGATTGTGTCTGACTTGGTTAAGAAGGGCGTAGACAAGGACCGGCTCTATACTCAGGTGCTCAATACCGGGAGCGAGTCACGGGTGCGCATCTGCGGTTATGCGCAATACAAGATGAAGATGTTTCCCGATCACAAGGCCGCCCTTCTCACACTTTCCGCCGAGGAACTGAAAGAGTTTGAGTATGCCAAGGGTGATACCGAGGGTCTTGTCAACATCCCTCTGAGCATTCCCGAGGTCAATTATTCGGTATTCATGCGTCAGGACAGTCCCGATTATGTGAAAATTTCAACTCGGTCCAAAGGTGACTTCCCTGTCAATCTGATGTGTGAGGCTTATTTTAACGGCGGTGGTCATCTTAATGCTGCCGGTGGAGAGTTTCACGGCACATTGAGCGAGGCTGTTACCCGCCTGATAGAAATTATGCCTGAATTTGATAAGTATAATCACTGAAAAATATGATAATGAAAAAGTTAGATATTTATTTTGTGATGTCGTTGCTTCTTGGCGCGCTGTCGCTGAGCTCGTGTAACGACTCTAAAAGTTATGCCGATCTTCTCAATGAGGAAAGCAAGGCGGTAAACCTCTTTCTTGCCAATCACCGTGTGGTTGACGGGGTGCCTGAGGACAATAAATTTGAAGTAGGGGAGGATGCCCCCTATTACAAGCTCGACGAGGAGGGAAACGTCTACATGCAGGTGTTGCGTCTTGGTCAGCCCGATGAATACAGGGAGGAGAATCCCGATTACAAGGAGGTGATGGCTGAAGACGGCGACCGTGTCTATTTCCGTTTTATACGTTACAATCTGCGATACTATGTCCCCGGCGAGCAAATGACCGGTTCGGGCAATGCCGAGGATATGAGCACGACATCGATGTACTTTGTCTATGACGACTTTCAGAACACCTACTCGGCAACCTACGGAGAAGGTATTCAGATGCCTCTGAAATATGTCCCCCTTGACAGCAAGGTGAATGTCATAATAAAATCTCAGGACGGATGGTCAGACGAGATTTCCAACGTCATTCCGTTCCTCTATGAGATAACCTATTATAAAAGTCAGATCTGATTATGTCACTTATTAAATCAATCTCAGGTATACGCGGCACTATCGGAGGCCGTCCGGGCGACGGGTTGTCACCCCTTGATATAGTGAAGTTTACAGCGGCTTATGCGTCATTTATCCGCAGGAATACAACACGCACAAGCAATGTGATTGTCGTCGGTCGTGACGCGCGTCTCAGCGGCGGGATGGTCAACGATATCGTCGTCGGCACCCTCTGCGGCATGGGTTTCGATGTCGTAAACATCGGCCTTGCCTCGACCCCGACAACAGAAATAGCAGTTGTCGCCGAAAAGGCTTGCGGTGGCATTATCCTTACCGCCAGCCATAATCCCAAGCAGTGGAACGCGCTGAAACTCCTTAACGAGGAGGGCGAGTTCCTGAACGATGCCCAAGGCAAAGAGGTGCTCCGCATTGCCGAGGCTGACGAATATGAATTTGCTACTGTAGATGCTCTCGGGCATGTATATTATAACGAGACCTACAACCGTCGCCACATCGAGCAGGTGCTCGACCTCAGGCTCGTTGATACGGATGCCATTGCCAAGGCCGACTTTACCGTGGCTGTCGACGCTGTAAACTCGGTGGGTGGTATTGTTATTCCGCAGCTCCTCCGCGCTCTCGGCGTGAAGAATATAATCGAGCTGAACTGCGAGGCGACCGGCAAATTTGCCCATACTCCCGAGCCTATCCCCGAAAACCTCACTCAGATTGCCGACCTGATGAAAGAAGGCCGTGCCGATGTGGGATTTGTCGTTGACCCTGATGTCGACCGTCTGGCTATCGTGATGGAAAACGGCGAGATGTTTGTTGAGGAATACACCCTCGTTTCGATTGCCGATTATGTGCTTGCCCACACTCCCGGCTCGACTGTTTCCAATCTGAGCTCGTCGCGCGCCCTCCGTGATGTGACCGAGGCTCACGGTTGCAGCTATACGGCCGCCGCCGTAGGAGAGGTCAACGTCACCACCAAGATGAAAGAGACCGGAGCTGTTATCGGTGGTGAGGGAAACGGCGGAGTCATCTACCCCGAAGCCCACTATGGCCGTGACGCTCTTGTCGGTGTGGCATTGTTCCTCACCCTCCTTGCCAAGAGTGGCAAAAAAGTGTCGGAGCTGAAAGCCGGCTATCCGGCCTACATGATTGCCAAAAACAAGATGGAGCTTACTCCCGACCTCGATGTCGACGCTATTCTCGCGGCCGTGAAAGAGGAATTCAAGGGTGAGAAGATAACCGATATTGACGGCGTGAAGATTGACTTCCCCAAGTCGTGGGTTCATCTCCGCAAGAGTAATACAGAGCCGATAATCCGAATTTACAGCGAGGCTGCGACAATGGATGAGGCCAACGCGTTGGCTGACCGCATCAAGGCTGTAATCGCCAAAATAATTGAAAAATAAAAACACTATTTACAATGAAGCGAATTTTTTCAGTGGCGGTTCTCGCCATGATTTTGTCGGTTCTCACACCGGCGGCTCACGCATGGGACCTGAGCGACCTTTTTGGCGGTGGAGCAAAGTCTGATTCAACTTCGGCCGGTGGTGGAATCGGAGATGTGATTTCCGGCATCGGTAACGCCCTCGGCATAACTTCGGGCAAGACCGAGGTAAAGGACTTGGTCGGTGTGTGGAATTACGTCGACCCTGCCGTGACTTTCAAGAGCGACAACCTCCTGCTTAAAGCCGGTGGTGCGGCCGCTGCATCGCAGGTGGAGGACAAGCTTGCTCCCTATTACAAGACTGCCGGTCTGACCTCGCTGAAACTTACCATCAACGAGGACTCGACGTTTACGTTCAAACTGCGCGTCACTTCTCTCAGCGGAACAATCTCGCGTGACGAGGAAAGCG
This sequence comes from uncultured Porphyromonadaceae bacterium, assembly GCA_947176615.1. Classification (GTDB taxonomy): domain Bacteria; phylum Bacteroidota; class Bacteroidia; order Bacteroidales; family Muribaculaceae; genus Duncaniella. Next base: position 11,958 of record CAMWRO010000019.1, on the reverse strand, counting down.
GCAATTTCGTATTCACATTTCAGGCATTGAAGAAAATCAAGATTGGTTCAATGGAGGCTTATGTGATTAAAAAAGGCGATCAGATGTCGCTGACATTTGACGTGTCCAAGCTGATTACTATAATCGAGAAAGTGGGTAGTGTGTCAGGAAACAGCACTATCAAGGGTGTTTCGGCCCTGCTGAACCAGTATGACGGTATCACCGCCGGTTTCAAACTGAAACGGGAATAGGGAATATTTTTTAACGGAATTATATAGGAAGCTCGGCTCTAAAAAATGAGCCGGGCTTTTTATTTGTGAAATTTCGCATAATAACCCCCTAAAAAGGACGTTTATATTAAGAGGGTGTTTCATAACAATTGTTAAATCCAAAGCGTGAACACGGGTGTGACAAAAGCATTTATATCAGACATCCTAATGGTTAAATTTTGAAATTAATATCTACATGAAGTTAGATTGTCCACATGGCAGCCTCTTTCGTTACCTCGTCATTACACCTCGGTCACATAGCCACAGCTATGCTCCCTCTGTGTAATAACGAGTTAACTGAAAGATTCTACCACTTTGGATTAACATTTGTTATGAAACGCCCTCTGAGTGACACATTACGGTTGTGCGAATAGCTATACATTATGATTTCGGTTATAGTTCCCGCATATAATGCAGAAAAGTATTTGGCTGAGTGCCTGACAAGCATTCTCGGCCAGTCTTATCGTGACATCGAGGTGCTGCTGATAAACGACGGCTCGACCGACTCGACTCTTGCGATAGCCACCGACTTTGCCGGCCGCGACGCGAGACTGAAGATATTCACGACCGAGAATCAGGGCGTTTCGTGTGCCCGCAACTATGGAATATCCCAAGCCTGTGGGGACCGGATTACTTTTGTGGATAGTGACGACAGACTGCTGCCCGGCGCGCTGATGTCGCTTGCTGCAATAGCCGATGAAACATCGGCCGATATTGTAATAGGAAAACATACCGATGCTGATAAAGACAGCTTTAATTCTTCGGGCCGATATAAGATGTTTTCACCGCTGGAGGCAATAGCTCAGACGCTGTATCAGACCGGGATGATAATGCCTACTGCCTGTGGTATTCTGTACGATAGATTTATTTTTTCTGAGGATACGTTGTTTGTGCCGGGAACACGTTACGAGGATCTCGACATATTTTATAGACTGTTTGAGAACGCCGGCAAGATTGCCGTCATTCCTGATATCGTCTACTTTTACCGCCCTAATCCCGAGAGTTTCATAAACACGTTTTCTCCCTCAAGATTTGATGCGCTTGCTGTTACGGAACGGATTGAGCGATACATGGAGTCCCGTCATCCCGAGCTGCTGCCTGCGGCAAGAGACCGTCGGCTGAGCGCCAACTTCAATATCCTTGCCTTGCTTGAACACCACACCGATGTCGGATATGAAGATATAAAGACGCAATGCTGGGATGTGATATGCCGTTACCGCCTGCAGAGTTTGTTCAATCCGAAAGTGCGGTTTAAAAATAAACTCGGCATATTGGTTTCTTTTTTCGGACGCAGAACCTATCGCTTTATGTCACAAAAGACTTATCAGACATGAAAGTGCTGACTGTTGGTTATAATGATATTGCTGAATATGTTTCGCGTATTATTCAGCAGATGAAGGTCGATGGCTTTCTTCCCGATGCCGTGGTGGGTATCAGAACCGGCGGCGTATATATTGCCGACCTTTTTGCCCGGCAGTTGATGTTTAATGACGGGACGGCGTTGCAAATATCGGTATCCCGTCCATCGTCAAAAAACAAGAAGAAGTTTTTTAGCTCCCTTATAAAATTGCTGCCAACAAAGATGCTTGATTTTTTAAGGATTATTGAAGCTAAAATGATGTTTAAAAGTAACGGGCGCAGTCGCATTTTTGACATATCATTGCCGGTCGAGTTAGAAAGCCGGCATTATTCAAAAATTCTGATTGTAGATGATGCGGTTGACAGCGGGGCGACATTGTCGGCTGTATTGAGGGTGATTGAGAGCCGGTATCCGGGTGTCGGAATAAAGACCGCGGCAATAACTGTCACGACCGATAATCCGACCGTGTGTCCTGACTACTATCTTTATAAAAATTCCACATTGATAAGGTTTCCATGGTCTCTCGATTCAAAATGAATAATCCGCAACCGTTTGTCGTTGTGGACCTTGACGGAACATTGATTAATGGAAACTCCATGACGATGTTTGTGATATACTCTTTCCGATTGCTTGTAAAACGCGGGCGTTTTGGCGACGCGTGGCGCGTGATGAAGGCTGTCTTTAAACGCAAGACAGGACAGGTGTTCCATCGGGAGATGAAATATTGCATAATGTCGGTTTTGTACAAAGCGTTGTCAGGAGAGGATGTGTGTGATTTTGCGCGGTTGCTTGAGGGAAAAGTGAATCGTACCGTCAGGCAAATCATCACCGAGTCATTATCGTGTGGTCGCAAGGTTGTATTGGCCACTGCCGCTCCCGATATTTATATTTCGGAATTTGCAGGGCTTTTGGGCATAGAACATTTCACTGCGACAAAAATGACCGATAATGTTGACTCTTATGAGGAAAACCGTGGGGAAATAAAGAAAAAGAGGGTAGTGGAATTGGTCGATTCACTGGACGGATATATAGAGACCGTGATTACCGACCACCTCTATGATGTTCCGTTGTTATCTTATTGCAATGGGACTAATCTGGTTGTATCGCCCGATGCCGCAACTCTTTTGGCATTGAAGGAGAACGGTATAAAATATAATCTCATATAAATTTTGGTTTTACGGTGGTTGTTTCGTAATTTTGCGAGTATGAAAATATTCAGTACTGAAAATATACGAAATATCGACCGGATAACCATCGACCAAGAGGGAATCTCGTCGATGGAGCTTATACGCCGTGTCGCCGACGGTGTCGCCGGGGAGATTACGTCGCGTTGGCGGCCTACAAAACCGACCGTCATCTTTGCCGGTGCGGGAAACAACGGTGCCGACGCGCTCATGGTTGCAAAGCGGCTTTATGAGACCGGATTTGCACCGCAGGTCTATCTGCTTAACATCCACGGCAATAGCCTGTCTCGTGATTGCCGTCAGTGTAAGGACGAACTGCTTGCGTCAGGTTTTCAGGGCCTTAACGAGGTTACGGGAAGTTTTAATTTTCCCGATCTCACCCGTGATCATCTGATTGTCGACGGCCTTTTCGGTACGGGATTGCGTGACCCGCTGTCGGGCGGTTATACGACCCTTGTGGAATATATTAACGAATCGGGCGCGACGATTGTCTCAATCGATATTCCTTCGGGAATGTTCGGAGACTGGAACGTGCGCACTCTTTCGCGATATGTAGTCCATGCCAGCCTTACTGTGGCCGTGCAGTTTCCCCGCATCGCGTTTTTTCTTGCCGATAACGCCCCGTGTGTCGGCGAGTGGAAAACCATCGACATCGGTCTGAGCCAAAAGGCGATAAACGAGACCTTGACAAAATTCTTTTTCATCGAGGCCGAGGATGTCAGGCGTGTGCTGCTGCCGCGAGCTAAATTTTCGTCCAAGGCCGACTATGGCTCCGCGCTGCTTATTGCCGGATGCTACGGGATGATGGGTGCGGCTGTCATGGCCGCCAAGGGCGCGCTGCGCGCCGGAGTAGGCAAGCTGACCGTGCATTCTCCCCGTTGCGGGTTCAACGTTATTCAGTCGACCGTGCCGCAGGCGCTTTTTGACCCTGACCGTCACGACATCCTTGTTTCTGACATGACTCCGCGTCACGGATTCAACGCAATCGGAGTCGGGCCGGGCCTTGGGACAAATGATGCCACGCAAGGTGCCCTCGAGACCCTTATCAAGACAATCAAGCGCCCGATGGTGCTTGATGCCGACGCGCTGAATATCCTATCCAAAGTACCTTCTCTCGTCGACCATATTCCCGTAGGGTCGATTCTCACGCCCCATGACGGCGAGTTTGACCGTCTGTTTGGTCCGCAGGCATCGGCCGAGTCTCGACTGCTCCGCGCCATCGAGGTTTCGGCACGTTATAAAATCATTATCGTGCTCAAAGGCTACCGCACGGCCACCGTGCGCCCCGACGGCAAGATTTTCTTCAACTCGTCAGGTGGTCCCGCAATGGCGACCGGGGGTAGCGGCGATGTGCTGACCGGGGTCATTACCTCGCTTCTCGCTCAAGGCTACAAACCCGAGACTGCCGCCGTGGCCGGTGTCTATATCCACGGTCTTGCAGGTGACATCGCTGCCGCCGAGCAGGGTGTCTACGGGACGACGGCGGTTGATATCGCCGACTGTGTCGGGAAAGCCATCATGAAGATTCTTAACTATTAAAACTCTCCTATCATATCAGATCATATAAGACATGACTATGAACCGTTTATTTCTTTCCATCTCAGCTGCTCTCCTGTTGCTCGGCCCATTGTCGATGCAGGCTCAGACCACGAGCAAACTGACCGCCAACAAGACCAATGAGTATGGCGTGATATACACGTTGCCGCTGACGGCTTTTGAAGTCACTCTCGCTGTCGAAAAGACCGTCAACACCCCGGGTGAGTTTTACCAGTATGCAAAAAAATATCTCAATACAACCCCGATTTCGGCATCGTCGACATCGTGGCGCGTAACCGAGGCGGTGGTGAATCCTACCGCTGTACCCGATGAAAACGAGCGTTACCTTGTGACGTTGAAAGGTGGTACAAATACCTATGTCATGGTCAGTGACCGCAATTTCCCGTTGTCAATCAATGATGATGCCTACGATGCGTCCGTTGTGACCACCCCGCTCCCCGAGGCGGTCGAGGCTCAGCCGACTGTGTTGCAGTTGCCGGTAGCGCGTCAGGCTGTCACCGAGGAGATGCTGCAAAGCCGCTCGTCGGCAAAACGGGCCGAGCTTGCCGCCGCCAAGATTTACGAGCTGCGCCGCAACCGCAACGAGATTATTGCCGGACAAGCCGACGCGATGCCTTCCGACGGGCAGGCGATGGAGCTTGCTTTGGCTAATCTTGATGCTCAGGAAGCCGCGCTGACAGCGATGTTCCTCGGGACGACTTCCACATCGGTCGAAGTGCGCACCTATACCGTCACAATTCCTGAAGACGGGTCGAAAAAACGCACTGTCTTCGCCCGGTTGTCGGCTGTCGACGGGCTTGTGGATGCCGACGACCTGTCAGGTGACCCGATATATTTCTCTTTTACTCCTGCCACCCGCGGCGAATTGCCTGTCAATGAGAAAGGTGTTGAAAAGACCTTCCCCAAGGGGGGCGTTGCCTATCGTATTCCCGGAACGGCACAGGTCAAGGTGGAATTTGACGGGGAGACGCTTGTCGGGAAGACATTTGATGTCGCCCAGCTCGGTGTCGTGTTTGGCATCGATCCCGCGTTGTTCACCAACAAGAAAGCTCCCTCTTACCTTCACTTCAATCCTCTCACAGGTGCAATTCGCGAGCTTGGCACTTTAGAACCTTAACACAGAGAAACGCATAATGACACGAAAAGCAACCATTTGCGCCGCAATGGCAGCGGCGACATTTGTCACGGCCGCAGCCAATGACATGACGCTGAAATATGACCGCCCGGCCGATTTTTTTGAAGAATCCCTTCTTATCGGCAACGGAAACTTGGGCGCTGTCATATATAGCGGAATCAAGCAGGACCGTCTGTCGCTCAACGATATAACCTTGTGGACCGGCGAGCCTGAATCGGGTGTGACCACCCCCGATGCCCATAAGTATATCCCCGAGATACGCGCCGCCCTCGACCGCGAGGACTACCGTGCCGCCGACAGCCTGCAATTGAAAGTGCAGGGACATTATTCCCAAAACTATCAGCCGCTCGGTTTTCTGACGATTGACTACCGCAACCATGACGGGAAAGTGACCGACTACTCGCGCTCGCTCAATATCGCCGACGCAGAGGCTACCACTTCCTACCGGCTTGACGGGCGAAACTTCGCGACATCCTATTTTGCCTCGGCTCCCGACTCGGTGATAGTCATTAAGATAACATCGTCACTTCCCGGCGGCATTGACGGCGTGATTTCGCTCGGCTCCCAGCTTCCCCACGAGGTCTCGGTCGCTGACAATACGATTACATCCACAGGATATTGTGCCTATCAGTCCTTGCCCGGATATGTGGCGAGCGATGACCGGTTACAGTATGACCCCGACCGCGGAGTGCATTTCTGCACGATGGTAAAGGCTGTGCCCGACGGAGGTTCTGTCACGATGTCGCCCGATGGTGCTCTTGATGTGAAAGGCTCCCGTCAGCTGACCCTCTATCTGACCAATGTCACCAGTTTCAACGGCTTTGACCGCGACCCGGTAAAAGAGGGACGTGACTACAAGCGTCTTGCCGCCGCCCGCATCAAGGCTGCGTCGGGGATGAATTATGACAAACTGCTTGCGCGCCATCAGGAAGACTATCATTCGCTGTTTGACCGCGTTACGCTCGACCTCGGAACAACCGCGCCCGAGATTGCCGCCCTCCCTACCGATGTGCAGTTGAAAAACTATACCGATTTTTCACAGCACAACCCCGACCTTGAGGAACTTTACTTCCAGTATGGACGCTATCTGCTCATCTCGTCGTCGCGTACACCCGGTGTCCCAGCCAACTTGCAGGGATTGTGGAACGAGTACATTCTACCCCCGTGGAACAGCAACTATACGACCAATATCAATGTCGAAGAAAACTATTGGCCTGCCGAGACAACCGGCCTCGGCGAACTTCAGGAGACAGCGATGATTAACTGGATTGCCAACCTCTCGGAATCGGGCGCCCGTACCGCTCCCGCCTACTACGGTGTTGACCGCGGGTGGTGTCTCGGCCACAATTCCGACATCTGGGCGATGACCAACCCTATCGGTATGCACAACGACAACCCCATGTGGGCCAACTGGAACATGGGCGGCGCGTGGACTTCCACCCACATCTGGGAACACTATCTATTTACCCGTGACAAGGCTTATCTCGAAAAATATTACCCTGTGCTGAAAGGCGCGGCCGAGTTCTGTCTCGGGTGGATGATTGAAAAGGACGGCCACCTCATTACCTCTCCCTCGACTTCTCCCGAAAACCGCTACCTGCTCCCCGACGGCTATGACGGCGCGACGCTTTATGGCGCTACATCTGACCTTGCCATGATTCGCCAGTGCCTCATGGACACCCGCGATGCCGCCGAGACTCTCGGGGTGGATGCCGCACTGCAAGCTGAGATAACCGATGCGCTTGACCGCTTGATGCCCTATCAGATCGGTGCAAACGGCAATCTTCAGGAATGGTATCACGACTGGAAGGACCAAGACCCCACCCACCGTCACCAGTCCCACCTCTTTGGCCTTTTCCCCGGCCGACATATATCACTCGCCGAGAATCCCGAGCTTGCCCGCGCGGCAGCGCGCACACTCGAAATCAAGGGTGACAACACTACAGGCTGGAGCACGGGATGGCGCGTAAACCTCTATGCCCGTCTCGCGGAGGCCGAAAAAGCCTACCACATGTATCGTCGATTGCTCCAATATGTCAGTCCCGACAATTATCATGGTCCCGATGCGCGTCGTGGCGGCGGCACCTATCCCAATCTTCTCGACGCTCACGCTCCTTTCCAGATTGACGGTAACTTTGGCGGCACTGCCGGTGTGGCCGAGATGCTTGTGCAGTCGACCCCCGAGTCGGTGACACTGCTGCCCGCGCTTCCTGCACGGTGGAAAGAGGGCAGTGTCAAGGGACTCCGCGCCCGCGGCGGCTACGTTGTCGACATGGACTGGAAAGACGGCCGCGTGACCGATTATGTGATAACCTCCCTCACCGGTGGCAATACCACTCTTAATGTCAACGGCCGGTCAGTCAGCCTCACTCTCGCCCCCGGCGAAAAAAAGAGTATGAAATAATCGCGTTTACACGACACATGAGGGTGTTACAAAACTGAGTTTTGCCCCGAGTAATATTTAATCCGTAAGGATTATTCATAGACGCAATCTTATCAGATTGCTATTGCGGCACGGGCCGGAAGAATCATTTTTGCGATTCTTCCGGCCCGCGTTATTCACGATGAATCAGAGGCAGTTATTCTTTTTCTTCCTCAGCGTTGTATTTGAGGTGATTGAGGGCGCGGAGGAGGTTGCAGAGGGGACGGCTCCAGTAGGCCCCAAATTCGCTCTTGACGGCGATGATGGCGGGTGTGATGTATTCCTCGGGCGCATCCTTTATCATGCCGATGAAGTTGTAGAGAACCTGAAACATGTCACAGAGACCTTCGGCGATGCTGACGGCTATCGGTGTGTCGGAATACTTCATGTCATCCTCAAACACTTCGAGATACAGGTCGTCGGGGCCCATGAGGTTTTCGATGTTGCGGCGCACTGACTCATAGTAGTCCTCATCGAGAAGGCTTTCAAGATAAGGCTCGTCATATTCCTCGACGAGCGGGTCGAGCGTCAGGTCGGTCGCCGAGATGTAAAGGCGCGGAAGCAGTCGGAGCATGGTGTCGACAAATTCTTCGCGGGTGGTCTCGCGGGCAGTCTCAAGTGCTTGGCAAAACTCGTTGGCAAGCCCGATAAAGGCGAGGGTGTTGGTGGGTAGTGACATGATTTGAGTAATTTACGGTTTGCGTTCATACAGGTGGTTGGCCTGTATGTAGTCATATACGCCCGGAGGGAGGAAAATGTTCATGTTTTTCCCTCGTCCGATGGCCGAGCGGATAAAGGAGCTGCTGATTTCGCATTGGGGAGCGTTGGCAACGTCGACCCCGTCGACAAATATGCGTCCCACCGGATAGCCGGGACGTGGGTAGATGATTACGCCGTAGTCCGAGATAATCTCATCGCTTTCACGCCATTGCTCGAAATTGCGCCAGTTGTCGCTGCCGATAATCAGTTTGAAACGGCGGCGCGGATAACGCTTTGACAGCAGCCTCAGGGAGTTGATGGTATAGGAAGGTCGCGGCATGGTCAGCTCGATGTCACAGACCTCTACTCCCGGAACACTCTTGACCGCGATGTCGAGCATCTTGAGGCGCGTCATGTCGGGCAGCAGTTCTTCGGGGTTGGGTTTCAAGGGGTTGAGCGGTGACAGCACGAGCCACACTTCATCAAGGCCGCCCCACTGTTGCAGATAGCTTGCAAGCATCAGGTGGCCTGTGTGGACGGGATTGAACGACCCCCCAAGCAGCCCTATGGTTTTTTCGCCGCTCATCGGCCGACAAAGTCTTTGATTATTTTCTCGACCGTGGCTATCGCTGCATCGAGATTGTCGTTGATGACCACGTTGTCATAGGCCGGGGCATAGGTCAGCTCAAGCGCGGCTTTCCCCACTCGCTGCTCTATCGCCTCGGGCGAATCGGTGGCGCGGCCCGTGAGACGCTCGCGGAGTGTCTCGATGCTCGGCGGCTCGATGAAGATGCTGACGGCGCGGTCGCCGTAGAGTTTCTTGACATTCACGCCACCCTTGACATCGATGTCGAGAATGACGTTGTGGCCGTCGGCGGTGATGCGTTCCACCTCGCTTTTCAGCGTCCCGTAGTAGCGTCCCGGGTAGACTTCCTCAAATTCCACAAACGCGTCGGCCTCGATGCGGGCGCGGAAGTCGTCGGGAGTGAGGAAATAATAGTCGGTTCCGTCGACCTCTTGTCCGCGCGGCTCGCGGCTTGTGGCCGAGACCGAGAACTGCATGTCGATTTCGCCTTTGGCGAGGATGGCGTTGATAATGGTCGACTTGCCACACCCCGACGGGGCTGATATAATGATGATTTTTCCTTCCATGACGTTGTTACATGACGTTGAGAACCTGTTCCTTGATCTGCTCAAGTTCATCTTTCATCCTGACGACGAGGCGCTGCATGTCGGCATGATTGCTCTTGGACCCGAGGGTGTTGATTTCGCGTCCCATTTCCTGACTGATGAATCCGAGCTTTTTGCCCTGTCCCGCCTGCGCGGCGAGAGTCTCGCGGAAATAGGAGAGGTGCTGGGCCAGTCGCTGTTTTTCCTCGTTGATGTCGAGCTTTTCGATGTAGAAAAACATCTCCTGTTCAAGGCGGGACTTGTCAAAGTCGATGGTGACATATTTTTCCATCGTGTCAGAGATGCGTGTGCGTATTTTGGCAACGCGTTCAACCTCGTATTGAGGTATCTGAGAAAGTAGTTCCGAAATATTGTCGATGCGGCGTGTGAAAAAATCCTCCAGCTTGACACCCTCGGTGCGGCGATAGTTTTCCAACGAGTCAAGAGCTTTGTTTACAGCTGAGTAAAGAGCCTCGGTCTCGGTTTCGTCGACCTCGCTCTGACTCTCGGACTTCATCACGTCGGGCAGACGCAGAAGTGTGGCATACCAGTCATCGGGAAGGGGGATGCCGAGGATTGCCGACATTTCTTCAATCTGAGCCTTGTAGGCGGCCATGACAGGGAGGTTGAGGTGCATGGTCGCATCGGGGGCAATGGTTTCGACGCTCACGGTCACGTCAATCTTTCCTCTCTCGAGGCGGCGCGCGATGATGTTGCGTATTTCCAGTTCACATTCGCGATAGACACCCGGAATTCTCGCGGCAATGTCAATCTGCTTGCTGTTCAGCGACTTGATTTCAACTGTAATTTTCTTATTCGGAATCTCGACAACCGCTTTTCCGAATCCTGTCATTGAGTAAAGCATTCTACAACATTATTTTTTTACAAAAATACAATACTTCCCCCACCTGTGCAAATAAAAATTGTGGAACGGCTGAGTGACTGGGGATATTAAGAGGTTGTTTTAAAGCAATCTCTAAATATTTATTTTGTCGAGGTTGTATTCTCTCAGGAACCTTTTTAGCAAAAAAGTCAAGAAATAAGGGAAAGTATAGAATTTCCCGTTGAATCCGATATTGCGGTTACAGAGTTTTATGCCATACCTTATGTCCTTGTTGTCACCCGATGTCAGACGGACAAGCGACTTTGTCGCATTATCATTTGATTTTACTTCAAGTGGAATAAGGGAAACTGCATCCCGGATAAAGAAATCCATTTCGACAGTGGATTTTTCATTGCGGTAATAATAGAGGCCGTATCCTGCTTTGCGCAACATGTCGGCAACAACGTTTTCATATAATGCTCCTTTATAAGTGCCAAGGTTGCGGTTCATGCGCAAATCTTCCTGAGCTTCTTCATCAAGGGATGCGACCAACAAACCGGTATCTTGATAATATAGCTTGTACATATCCGGATTATAATTGCCCTTCAGCGGTAGCTCAGGCATGTTCAGGCAATAGCACACATTCACAATTCCGGCTGAATTTAGCCAGTCGATAACGCCTACATAGTCACGATTGCGGGCGTTGCGACCTATTTTTGTGATTTGGAATTTTTTGTTATCCTTTGCGAGAAATGTCGATATGTGGCGATAGACATTCAATATTCTTGACTTGTCAAGCCCCGAGGCATACTTGGTGATGTCTTCTTCATAATCAAGCAGCAATTGTCTCTGAATTGCGATAGACCCTGAAAAATTACCATTGTAAATATAATTGGAGACAACAGCAGGCATTCCTCCGACAATCATATAATCTCGGAAAATGGATAGCAATGTGTCATATTCGACAGTCGACAGAGGTTCGACCGATTTCATTTTTTGATAAATGTTTTCAATGACTTCCGTCCCATAACCCTTGGCCCACAGAAATTCTTCAAAATCTAGTGAAAACATCTCGACATCTTCTTTGTAGCCTACGGCGTTGGATTCGATTTCATGATAATTGAGGCCCATTAACGACCCGGAACAAATCACATCGTATTTGCCGTCGATTTTGAAAGATTTGAGACTTGTCGCAATGGCAGGACAGTCTTGTATCTCATCAAAAAACAACAGGGTTTCATTCGGGACAAACTTTAATGACGGATTGATAAAGGAAATATTTATGTATCTTATACACATCTCCGATCCAACGAGACTAAGGCGAATGTCGTAGTCAGGGGTATGGGTTAAAAAAAAAAAG
>CAMWRO010000018.1 GCA_947176615.1 uncultured Porphyromonadaceae bacterium | reverse complement strand
ATGTATATATGGTTGTTGTTTTTTTCTGCCGACAAAATTACAAATTCTTTGTGACATAGCCAAGCCGAGTATCGGGCCTTGGCAAGTTTTTTGTACCTTTGCGGTCATGAAGCGTAATTATGAAATAATTGTGGCCGCCGGGAGCGGGTCGCGTTATGGCGGGACGTTGCCCAAGCAGTTCTGTGACCTTGCCGGGAGGCCGTTGCTGATGACTACGGTCGAGAGGATGCGCGTGTGTGATCCCGGGGCCGAGATTGTCCTTGTGCTTTCGGCCGAGATGATACCCGTGTGGCACGAGATGTGCGGGAATCTGGGGTTTGAGTCGCCGCGACTGATAGCCTGTGGCGGTGCCACCCGTGCCGAGAGTGTCAGAAACGCGATGGCTCTCGTCGATGTGTCTGATGCAAGGCGCGTCGGGGTTCACGACGGTGCCCGTCCGGTAATTACACGCGACCTTGTCGGGCGGCTCGACGAGGCCATTGATAACGGTGCCGACGGTGCCATACCGGCTGTCGCGGTGACTGATTCGCTGCGACTGATGAATGCCGACGGGTCGAGCGTGGCGGTTGACCGCTCGCGGTTCAGGGCGGTGCAGACTCCGCAGTTTTTCCGCGCCGACCGTCTTGCCGCCGCCTATGCCGAATGCTTTTCTCCGTCGGCCACCGACGATGCGTCGCTGATGGAGGCAGCCGGTTTCACCGACTTGCGCCTTGTCCAAGGCTCGCCCCGCAATATAAAGGTGACAAATCCCGGCGACATCGCTATCGCTGAAATCTATCTCGCCGACTGTTAAACGGTTAAAAATATGGACTCTCTGCGGAGGATGGACATAAAGTATCTCAAGGGAATAGGTCCCAAACGTGCCGAGCTTCTTGATAAGAACCTCGGCATAAAGACCTATTATGACCTGCTGCACCATTTTCCGACAGGATATGTGGACCGCACGTCGGTCTACCGCATAGCCGATTTCAGCGGCGAGATGCCTACAGTCCAGACCCGCGGACGCTTTGTCTCTTTTTCCGAGCATGGCGAGGGGGCCAAGCTGCGCCTCGTCGGGTTGTTTTCCGACGGCTCGGGAATGATGGAGGTGGTGTGGTTCAAGCGCATCAAGGCCATCAAGCAGGCCTATCACACAGGGCAGGAGTATATCGTTTTCGGGAAACCCACGCAGTTCAACGGACGATGGAGCGTCGTGCACCCCGAGGTCGACACCCCCGGCAGTCAGGCTGTGACCGACGGTTTTCGCGGCGTTTATCCGCTCACCGAGCAGTTGCGCAACCGCGGATTTTCGGCCCGCACAATCGCTCAGGCTGTCAGTCAGGTCATTTCCTCGATTCAGCGTTTCAACGAGACGCTGCCCGCCGACATCATAGCGCGCTACCGCCTCATGGGACTTCACGATGCCATCCGCGCAATCCATAACCCGGCCAATAACGACGAGCTGCAGCGGGCACGGTTCCGACTGAAATTTGAGGAGCTGTTCTACCTTCAGCTCAACATCAGGCGTTACGCCCGGCGGCGCAGCGAGGCGGTGACGGGATTCCGTTTCCCCCGCATCGGGCATTTTTTCAACACATTCTATAAAGAATTTCTCCCCTTTGAGCTTACCGGGGCGCAGAAAAGGGTGATAAAGGAAATCCGCGCCGACATGGGGTCGGGGCGCCAGATGAACCGGTTGCTGCAAGGAGACGTAGGGTCGGGGAAAACCCTTGTCGCGCTGCTGTGCATGCTCATCGCTCTCGACAACGACACGCAGGCTTGCCTCATGGCTCCCACCGAAATCCTTGCTACCCAGCATTTTGAAACACTCACGTCGCTTGTCGCTGCGATGGGTGTCAACGTCAGGCTGTTGACCGGCTCGACCGGGAAAAAGCAGCGAGACATCATCCACCGCGAGCTTGAAGACGGCTCGCTCCACATCCTTGTGGGCACCCATGCCGTCATCGAGGACAATGTCAGGTTCCGAAATCTCGGTCTGGTGATAATCGACGAGCAGCACCGTTTCGGCGTGGCGCAACGCGCCCGATTGTGGAAAAAGAACATTATCGCACCCCACGTCCTCGTCATGACTGCCACCCCGATTCCGCGCACACTCGCCATGACTGTCTACGGCGACCTGAGCGTATCGGTTATCGACGAGCTGCCCCCGGGCCGCAAACCGGTTGTCACGCTACTGCGATATGACGAGAACCGTTTCGCCACCTATCAGGGAATAGGACGCCAGTTGCGCGCCGGCCGGCAGGTGTATATTGTCTACCCCCTTGTCCACGAGAATGAAAAACTCGAATTGCGGTCGCTTGAAGAAGGATATGAATCCATCTGCGAGACATTCCGCGACTACACGGTGGCATTTGTCCACGGGCAGATGAAACCGGCTGAAAAAGATTATCAGATGAGTCTCTTTGCCTCGGGGAAAGCGCAGATTCTTGTGGCGACGACGGTTATCGAAGTGGGTGTGAATGTCCCCAATGCCACGACGATGCTTATTGAGAACGCCGAGCGGTTCGGCTTGTCTCAGCTCCACCAGTTGCGCGGACGCGTAGGGCGCGGGGGAGGGCAGAGTTACTGTATCCTGATGACCAAGCGCAAGATTGCCGCCGACACCCGCAAGCGTCTTGAACTGATGACTTCCACCACCGACGGATTTGCCATAGCCGAGGCCGACCTTCACATGCGCGGGCCCGGCGACATCGAGGGAACCATGCAGAGCGGCGTGGCCCTCGACCTCCACATCGCCAATCTTGCCACCGACGGCCAGATTATCCAGCTTGCCCGCGACTCGGCCGACTATATTCTCGACACCGATCCGTCGTTTACCCTCCCCGGCCACGAAATGCTTGAGACGCAGTTGCGCCTTCTTTCCTCCCGCCAGCAGGACTGGAGCCGTATATCTTGATTTTATTATGATGTAATCGTTTGGTTATAAACGGTTTAACTATGTTTGTTAATAAGTGTAAACAGGGCATGTGCGCGTGTGATGATAGACGGTTATGTCAATATGTCAAATTGCAAGTGGAATCCGTGAATTACTACCCATATCGGCTATAATTACCTTGTAAAATGCCAATATGGTAAAATAAATGTTAAAACATAGAAGTTTTTTGTCGTTTTATTTTGCCACATTGCAAAAAGGCCTTACCTTTGCAATGTGTTTTTCATGGTATTAGATTTAAGGTTAACTAAGATTGGTTGTCGGGACGACAATCAATTTTTTTTGTCCCTGTTTCAAAATCACTTCTTTTTAAGAATGTGGTAAATGATAATACTGGGTCACTCATGGTCTTTTTGCGTTGATTTTGGTCGTTTGGGCGAATTATTGAGATTGTGGGTGGTCAGCTCGGGAAAAAATCTTACCTTTGCACGTTAGTGTAGAATTTTTGACACATTGATTATGATAATTACAGAATCGCTAAATACATTCGGCCGCTACTGCCTGTTTATGAAACGGGTGTTCACAGTCCCCGACAAGTGGCGCGTATTTTTCTCGCGGACATTGTTTGAAATCTCAAAACTTGGAGTCGATTCCA
This sequence comes from uncultured Porphyromonadaceae bacterium, assembly GCA_947176615.1. GTDB lineage: Bacteria > Bacteroidota > Bacteroidia > Bacteroidales > Muribaculaceae > Duncaniella. The sequence goes on along the minus strand of CAMWRO010000018.1, from coordinate 19,030 downwards.
TCCCCCTTGTTATTGTCATTTCGATTTTTATCGGTGCGGTAATCACCATCCAGATGCAGCTCAACATCACCTCGCCGCTCATTCCGGCCTATTCGGTGGGTCTCGCCACCCGCGACATCGTGCTGCTTGAATTTTCCAACTCGATTCTGTGTCTTATTCTGGCTGGAAAAGTCGGCTCCAACATCGCCTCTGAAATAGGCACGATGCGCGTTACGGAGCAGATTGACGCCCTTGACATTATGGGTGTCAACTCGGCCAATTTCCTCGTCCTTCCCAAGGTGGTGGGATTTCTCGTTTACATGCCGATTCTGGTCGCGTTCTGTATCGCCACCTCGTTTCTGGGCGGATTTTTCGTTGCTGCGTTTACCGATATAATACCGGTGTCACGGTTCATCTATGGTCTGCAGGCGTTTTTTCAGGAATGGTATGTCTGGTATGGCTTTATAAAGTCACTGTTCTTCTCGTTTGTCATCAGTTCGGTGGCAGCCTTCTACGGTTACTATGTCCACGGTGGCGCGCTTGAAGTGGGCAAGGCGAGTACCAATGCCGTTGTCGCCTCCTCGATTCTCATTCTTCTCCTTGATGTCGTACTTACCAAACTGTTGTTGCAATGATTGAAGTCAGAAATCTCACCAAATCGTTTGACGGCAAAACGATTTTGCATGATGTAAGTGCCACCTTCGAGACCGGCAAGACCAATCTGATTATCGGCCAGAGCGGCTCGGGAAAGACAGTCCTGATAAAGTCGATAGTGGGACTTGTGCGTCCCGAGCAGGGCAACATCCTGTATGACGGTCGCGATTTCATGCAGATGGATGCCTCTCAGATCAAGAATCTGCGCAAGGAAATAGGGATGCTGTTTCAGGGGTCGGCCCTGTTTGACTCGGAAACGGTTCTCGGCAATGTCATGTTCCCCCTATCGATGTTTACCACCATGACCCCCGCCGAGATTAAAGACCGCGCCCGGTTCTGCCTTGAGCGTGTCAACCTGAAAGGGGCCGATGACAAATATCCGTCAGAAATATCGGGCGGCATGCAGAAACGCGTGGCGATTGCTCGCGCGATTGCCCTTAACCCGAAATATCTTTTCTGTGACGAGCCTAACTCGGGCCTTGACCCGCGCACATCAATTCTTATTGACGAATTGCTGCTCGACATCACCCACGAGTACAACATAACAACCATCATCAATACCCACGATATGAACTCGGTGCTTGGCATCGGTGAAAATATCATTTTTATCAATAAGGGTTATCGAGAATGGGTGGGTGACAAGAATAAAATTTATACTTCGGCCAACAAGGCTCTTGAAGAATTTGTCTTTGCCAACGATCTTTTCCAGAAAGTGCGTCAATACGTCCTGCAAAACGAGCATCCCGATGCGGTGAAGTAAAGAGGGTGTTTAAAGTTATAGCTTGTAAAACGCGTATTTTTGTGCATTTGCAATCTGACAAGATTGCGTCCTTGAATAGCCGTAGGTTGCGAAACCGCAACCCCCGGCTATTCAAAGAATAATCCTTGCGGATTAAATATTACTCGGGGCAAAACTCAGTTTTGCAACACCCTCCTTCTGACAGCGTTTATCGGATTATTGCTTTTACCGGTTGAGAGCCGGCTGCGTGCAGAATGTATAGCCCCGGCTCAAGGGTCAGCGACCGTCCCGGAGTGGACGCTGCCATCCGTCCGAGAGTGTCATAGGCGGTGATACCGCCGTCGCCCGATGTCATGACGCTGTTCCCGTTGACTGTTATTATTGACTGTGGTTCATTCAGGATGTCGCTTAGAGACGTGGTCTGAGCCGGGGCAATGCGCATTGACGCGAGTTGAAGGTCGGCGCCCGGACGCGGTGTGGCGAGTTTTATGACCGCCACGCCTGCGGGCAGACTGAAACTGCCGGCTTTTGTAGTCACAAAATTCTGTGATGCGGGAAGAGTGACGGTCTGTCGGCCGTTTCCAATCGAGCATTCCGACGTTTCGTTGCCGCGATGGGTAATCGTTATGTCATATTCTCCGTCGGAGGGAATCAGGACTGTATAATTCATCCAGTCGCCGGGAGCGAGGCTGCTGACTACGTTTTTTCCGTTGCTGACGGTGATGTTCATTCCTTGTCCGTCACAACGGTATCCGGTCTCGTAATTTCCTGAACAAGTGTGTCCGCTCGCGCAATCGCCGTGACGGTCATAGTCGGCACAGTTTATTTCCTCGTCGGTCGTGTGGATACGGGGGACAAATTTCCCGTCGTTCCATCTTCCCGGATCGCCCGCCATATCGTTTTCGCGACGCTTTGTCAGTGTGCCCCATCCGGCCCACTCATATGCGTGGTTGCTGTCCTTGCCATATCCTTCGCAGCCATAGTTTTCAATCATGAAGTCGCGGTATTTTCCGGTCCATTCCCATCGTTGCGGGTCGAGACCGGCGCGCACGGCATAATGGGCGAGGGCGCATTCACGGTTGCCTCCTCCCATGAAAGAGTCGCCGCGTCCTTTGGTCGACGGCGCTACCGACTCCCATCGGCCGCTGCGCGAGCGCACCTGATAAAACAGCTCGGGATTCTCGGCCGTTTCATTTTCGTCGCGCGTGTATCCGGCCGGTTCCCATGCGTCGGCCGGGTTTTCGATATAGCTGAGATTGTAGCGGAACGCCCATTCGAGTCCCGCGAGGATGCGGTTGTCGAGTTCGCCGTAAAGATTGTCGCCCTGATTCCATGCAATCTCTGCGATGTCGACAAAGAGGCCCGTCCCCACCATTGCATGGTCTTGGTCACGGCATGCTTCCTGTGACTGGCCGTTGGGGTAGATGTAGTAACGCAGCTGCTCGTCATAACCGTAGTCTTCCACCCTGTTTTCACGACCGGTCAGCTTGTATCCCAGCATGAACGACGTCGTGTTGTCTCCGGCGGTCGGGTTGTCGGTGTCGAGAGGGTAGGGGGTCGTTGATGTCACGGGCGGTCCTGCGACGTAGGGGAGGTCGTCAGAGCGGTGGGGTTGTCCTGTCAGATAACGGTAGGCCCGGTCATATATTTTTTCATTGTCAAGAAACACCCCCATCGCCATCATGGCGCGGGCGGCAAATAGACCTTGGTTGCCGAAACGCGACGCGTCAAAATTGTAGATGTTCCAGTAGAAAGTGACATCATTTTCATCATCGTTGAGCGAATAGTGGCTTTCCGGAACCTCGGTGTCGCTGTAGCCGGGATAGACGAGCATATCCTTGAAACGCTGTTTGTCCTCCTCGGCCCATCCGGGATAGTCGCGCATCAGCTCGGCAGCCTCGATGAGCAGGTAGATTTTGCCGTTGTCGAGCGCGGCGGTTCCGCGTGAGCTGGTGTTGGTGTAACGAGAACTCCAGTTGAGGATTTTCACGACATTATCGGCATAGGTATTGTCGCCGGTGATGTGCCACAGCAGTGCCATGTCATGGGCGCGTCGGCCGTCATCGCCTATTGTCTGGTTGAATTTTCCTTCGGGTATAGAGGTTCCGCGGTCGCGCTCCACAAAGCGGGAGTAGCTTGAATCCTTCAGTTTCAGGAAGGTGGAGTAGTAAGGTTCCTGACGGGATTCCACCATCGCCCTCATACGGTCAAGGTCACTTTGGGAATATGTCGCTCCCGGGTGGACGAAATCGCGTCCTGTCACAGGCGACAGGCATGTCAATGCAATAGAAACAGCGCAGTATCTTAAATTCATAGGTGTATCTTTTTTGTATAAATTCGTTTATAAGGCCGATTCTACTCAATGATGTTACAGATGTGAAGTAGATGTTCAAATTAAAACGATAATATATTTACAGTAAATGCCGCGGGAGATAGGGAATGGGTATCTTTGAGACTTTGTCTCTTATCATGCAACACCCTCTAAAAGGACAGCGGCGGTGAAGACTTGTCTTCACCGCCGCTGAAAGGGGTTGCTGGTTGAAGTGGGATTAGAGAATGCCTTGACCCATCATGGCGTTGGCCACTTTCATGAAGCCTGCGATGTTGGCGCCCTTCATGTAGTTGATGTAGCCGCCTTCTTCGGTGCCGTACTTGACACACTGGGTGTGGATGTCGCGCATAATCATGTGAAGTTTCTCGTCAACTTCTTCGGCGCTCCACTGGAGGTGCATTGCGTTCTGGCTCATCTCGAGGCCCGAGGTGGCAACGCCGCCTGCGTTGACAGCTTTGCCGGGGGCGTAGGTTGTTTTTGAAGCGAGGAAAGTGTCGATAGCCTCGGGGGTGCAGCCCATGTTGGAAACTTCGGCAACGAGTTCCACGCCGTTGGCAACGAGTGCTTTTGCGTCTTCGCCGTCAACCTCGTTCTGGGTGGCGCAGGGGAGGGCTATATCGACTTTCTGTTCCCAAGGCTTGCGGCCGGGGAAGAATGTAGCGTTGGGATATTTTTCGGCATAGGGTGCCACGATGTCTTCACCGGTAGCACGGAGATAGAGCATGTAGTCAATCTTGTCGCCCGAGATTCCGTCGGGGTCATAGATGTAGCCGTCGGGACCTGAGATGGTGACAACTTTGGCTCCGAGTTCGGTTGCTTTCAGGGCTGCGCCCCAAGCCACGTTGCCGAATCCCGAGATTGCGACAGTCTTCCCTTGGATTGTGTCGTTTTTCTCGGCGAGCATGCTCTGCACAAAGTAGAGTGCGCCGAAACCGGTTGCCTCGGGGCGGATGCGTGAGCCGCCGAAGTCAAGACCCTTGCCGGTGAATGTTCCGTCATGCTCGTTGACGAGGCGTTTGTACATGCCATACATGTAGCCTACTTCACGGCCGCCGACGCCGATGTCACCTGCGGGAACGTCACGGTCGGGACCGAGGTTTTTCCACAATCCGAGGATGAATGCCTGACAGAAACGCATGATTTCTGCGTCGCTCTTGCCACGGGGCGAGAAGTCGCTGCCGCCTTTGGCGCCGCCCATCGGGAGGGTTGTCAGAGCGTTCTTGAATGTCTGCTCGAAACCGAGGAATTTGAGAATCGAAAGGTTTACAGATGCGTGGAAACGGATGCCGCCCTTGTATGGGCCGATGGCGTTGTTGAACTGGACGCGATAGCCGATGTTGGTCTGCACGTCGCCACGGTCGTCAACCCATGTCACGCGGAATGTCACGATGCGGTCGGGCTCGACCATGCGCTCGATAATGCGTGCCTTTTCAAACTCGGGATGCTGGTTGTAGACATCCTCGACACACATCAACACTTCCTTTACTGCTTGGAGATACTCTTTTTCTCCCGGATGCTTGGCCTCAAGGGCACTCATGATGTTATTAATATCCATAATATATATAGGTATTATGATTGGGTTTTAATTATGTTAGTTCTGTCACACCGCAAATATAGCGATTATATTTCATTGGCCGATACAAAAAACAGGATTATTTTTTATGTTAAATAACATAGCTGTAATGGCAAAAAGAAAGCCGCCGCGGCCGGGGAAAACGGCTGGCGGCGGCTTGTGTGTCAATTTGCAATGAAAATCAGATGACTCCTTTCTTTTGAGTCGTTAACGGCGGCGGCGCGATTTCTTCTTGGTCGAGGACTTGGCGCCCGAAGATTTCTTGGCCGGGATTTTCAGAGTCTGTCCTATGTTGATGCGGGTATCGCTTTTTTTCATGCCGTTGGCTGCCTGAATGTCAGAGACTGTCGTTCCAAATTTCTTGGCAAGTCGGTCAAGCGAGTCGCCGCTTTTTACTTTGTAGCTGGTAGTTTGGGGGGTGCTTGTCTTTTTAGTGTTGCTGTTTTGCTGGGCCTGAACGCGCTCTTTGCGTGTCTGCTTGGAGTGTTGCGATGCGTCGGCATTGGTCGACGCCGAGGCCGGTTTGCGGGTTGCCCCGCCGGTGACGGTGACAGGATTTTTCTTTTCGGCGGGAGCAGAGGCAGGAGCGGTTGCGGCGATTTCCTCACGTTTTACAACGGCTACTTCATCGGGAGCCACGCGCTCGTGTATCTCGATGACAAGCTCGTCGCCTTCCTTGACTTTGCCGCGGCGCAGGTGGTTCCAGCGCTTGATGTCGGTTGCCGATACGCCATACTGGCGGGCTATGTCGCGGATATTCTCGCCGCGTGTCACCACATGGGTCTTTCTCACCATTTGCTCGGTCAGGAGTGCCACTTCCTTGTTGTCGCCGGCATTGGTCGACTGCTGCTGCATCAGGGCAAGGTTGGCATCCCCGTTGTCGCTCACGATGACAGGGGCCGACGATTCGCCCGGCTCGACGCGGGTGCGGCGCGCATAGAGCGGCGCGTCATACTCGATAATGGCCGGTTCGCTCATTACATAGCTGAGACACTGCTGCTTGGGGAGTGTCAGCGTGTAGGGGCGGTAGTCTCCCGGGATGATGTCGCCGAGAAACTGGGGGTTGAGCATCTTGATTTCCTCGACAGGGATGTTGAGGATGGCGGCTATCTGGTTGAAATGGACATACTTGTTGACAACGATTGTGTCAGTGATGAGCTGTCGTTTTACGACCGTCGGGCGGATGCCGTGGTTGCGGTAGTAGTTCATCACATAGTTGGCGGCGATGAACGCGGGGACATATCCGCGGGTCTCGGAGGGAAGGTAGTCATAGATTTCCCAGAAGTCCATCTTGTCGGTTCCGCCGGCACGGCGGATGGCCTTGTTGACGTTGCCCGGGCCGCAGTTGTAGGCAGCGATGGCGAGCGACCAGTCGTGGTAGATTTCATAGAGCTGCTTGAGGTACTTGGCAGCGTTGCGTGACGACATGACCGGGTCGCGGCGCTCGTCGACAAGCGAGTTGACCTCCATGCCCAGTCCCTTGGCGGTTGCAGGCATGAACTGCCACAATCCGGCAGCTCCGGCGCGGGAAATGGCGTTGGGGTTGAGCGCGCTCTCGATGACGGGGAGATATTGGAGCTCGGTGGGCATTCCCTCTTTCAGCAGTTCTTCGAGGAAGATGTTGCCGTAATAGTTGTGAAGGGCGAGCATGTCGGCAACAAGGCCGCGTTTCTTGACAAGGTACATGTCGATAAATTTCCCCACGATGGAGTTGTAGGGCATTTCGATGACCGTCGGGAGCTTGGCGAGACGCTGTTCATATTCGGTCGCCGTGCCGGTCGTGGCGGCAGCCTTTGACTCGGTGTCGGGGGCGATATAGTTGAGGATATAGAAGTTTTCTTCAAGTTCGCGGGTCTTTGTCTCGAAACTTTCAGGGGCAATGACGTTGTCGTCGGTAATTGAATGCTTGATGTCGAGTATCGACGGGGCCCCCCATGATGAGAAAGCAACGGAGCAGCCGAGCAGGAGAGTTGTAATCGTTTTTTTCATTGCAAAATCACATTTTTAAAAGTTTAGTGCCCATTGCACGCCCACCCCCGGGAGCCGGGAACGGGAGTCGGGAATCAACGCAGGGGTCACCTGCATCGAGAGGTCGGGAGAAATGTCAAAGTGGGCAAGCGATGCGTCGACATAGGCATCGACCATCGCGATAAGGTAGACTCCTACCATACATATTATACACAGGTCACGGTTGCGCCGGTAATAGTCCTTGCGGGCCTTCAGCGTGTTGGTGAGCCATGTCTTGTCGAGATCTTCCTCCTTCACGGTGGAGGGGAAGAAATCCATGTAGCTTTTGGTCGACGGGTCGTTGTCCATGATGTCGGCATAGGCGCGTGTATAGTCGCGGAGCATACCGTTGTTCCACGACGTGGCATATCCGAGACCCATAAAGCCTCCCACCACGATGGGGAGTTTCCAGTAGCGGCGGTTGTAAAGCTGTCCGAGGCCGGGACACAGTGCCGACAGCCACACGGCGCGCGTTGCGTCGGGGTTGAAGATATATTCCTTTTCCTGCGCCTCTGTTTCGCGAGCCTCGGCATCGGCCACGAGGTCGGGCGGGATTACGACGTCAAGCGTGTCGAGGGGCACTACCGTCGCGTTGCCGTTGACGGCCGAAAGGGAATCGACAACGACCTCGGCCGGCGATGTAATCGGCTTGCCGACGACAATACTGTCGGGCAATTCCGTGACTTGGGTCGAGGGACGCCGCGGCGGACGGACCGGTTTGACCGGTGTTGCTGAAAAAATGTTAAAAGGGCACGTCAGCATGAAAATCAACATGCCGACGAGTGCCGCCGTGGCTGAGAGAGAACGTTTGGAATTAATGTCCGACTGATCTATCTTCATGAGGTAATTAGGTGACTGTCAGTGTGCTGGGCGCGTCGACGGTCTCCTTTACAATTAAATTTTCAGCAGTCTTGCTGTTTTATCGTGTCAAAGATAGTAATTAATTTCTCAAGTTCAGCCTCGTTTTTGAACGGAAACGTGATTTTTCCCTTTCCCGAGCGGTCAACCGAGAACCCGACAGGGGTATTGAACCGCTGCGACAGATGATTCTTTAAAATATCAAAATCTTTGTTAGAAAATCTGTCGGCCGGCTTTTTATCATCGGGATTGACACCCTGTTCGGCCATTTCCTTGTATTTCTTGGCCATTTCCTCCACGTTGCGCACCGTGAGTCCCCGGCGCAGGGTCTCGTTATAGAGTTTCAGCTGCAGCGTCGGGTCGTCGAGAGTCAGCAATGCGCGGGCGTGGCCCATGTCCACGCGCTTGTCGCGCAGACCGAGCTGAACCTCGGCGGGGAGTTTCAGCAGTCTCAGAAAATTGGCTATCGTGGCGCGCTTTTTACCGATGCGCTCGCTCAGACGCTCTTGGGTGAGGTTGTACTGGTCAATCAGTTTCTTGAATGTCAGGGCGATTTCGATGGCGTTGAGGTCCTCTCGCTGGATATTCTCGATAAGGGCCATCTCGGTCAGCTCGGCATCGTTGGCCGTGCGGATGTAGGCCGGGACGCTTGTCAGGCCGGCCATGATTGCGGCACGGTAACGTCGCTCGCCGGCTATGATCTGATAGGAGTCGGCACCGATTTTGCGCAGCGACAGCGGCTGGATGATGCCGAGCTCGCGAATCGAGCGGGCGAGTTCCTCAAGAGCCTCCTCGTCAAATATCGAGCGCGGCTGGTCAGGGTTGGGGGTGATGCGGTCAATGGCTATATCGTTGATTGCCGATGAGCCGCGGGCCGGGGTGTCGTCCATCGAGATGAGCGAGTCAAGGCCGCGGCCGAGAGCGGGGCGTTTGGGTAATGACATATATTAAGGTGAGATTGAATGATTGGTGGAGTGGGGAGGCGTTAATTGTTGAAATCCGGGAGGCAGGTTCTGAGCCGCACCTTTAAGCCTTGTTGCGGGCGATGATTTCGCGGGCAAGGGCGATGTGGGCGGTAGCACCGCGGCTCTCGGGGTCATAGAGAAGTGCCGGGAGTCCGTGGCTCGGGGCCTCGCTCAGCCTGATGTTGCGGGGGATGACCGTGTCAAACACCATTGACGAGAAGTGGCCTTTGAGCTCCTCATAAATCTGATTGGCGAGGCGCAGGCGCGCGTCATACATCGTCAGCAGGAACCCTTCGATTTCAAGCGACGGATTGAGCTTTGACTTGATGATGCGTATCGTGTTGAGCAGTTTGGTGATGCCCTCGAGGGCAAAATATTCGGCCTGCACGGGGATGATGACCGAGTGGGCGGCCGTCAGGGCGTTGACGGTAATCAGTCCGAGCGACGGCGAGCAGTCGATGAGGATGTAGTCATAGTCATCAATGACGGCGGCGATGGAGCGTTTCATGACATTCTCGCGCTCGGGCTTGCCGATAAGCTCGATTTCGGCACCGGCGAGGTCAATGCGCGACCCGACGAGGTCGAGACCCTCGCAGCACGTCGCAACCTGCGACCCTGCCATCGGGTAGTCGTCGACAAGACATTCATAAATGGACGAAGTCATCGACTTGGGGTCGATACCGTAACCCGAGGTCGAGTTAGCCTGCGGGTCAGCGTCGATGATCAAGGTCTTTTTGCCTTCAGCGGCAAGTGAAGCTGCAAGATTGATGGTGGTTGTGGTTTTTCCTACACCGCCCTTCTGATTTGCAATAGCAATGATTTTGCCCATAGACCGGAGTTGAGATTAATAAATGTGGCACAAAGTAAATCAAAAAACTCCAAACAGCCTTGCCGCCAATTATCAAAACGTGTTAAAATGTTGATAAGTAGCCGTTATTGTTAATAACGTTGACTCCGCTATATCGACCGGCCGCAGGAAGGAGTGCATATTTAACCGTGGAAGTGATGGGATTTCGTCAGATTTTGCTAATTTTGCATTTGATTTGCACAATCGTGCCCCGTTATCCCGGAGTGGTTGTGCAGAGAGAGCATAGATTTGTTTGAGATGGATACATCCACTAAGATACGTTTTGGCTTTATCGCCCTGCTGTGGCTTGCGCTGTGTTACATCGTCGTGGTGTCGCAGCCCATGTCGCTCCGCGTGATATTTGTCCTTGTGGCATCCGGCATCGTCGTGTGGGTGCCGCTTTATAAGAAATATATCAAGAATGGAAAACGAGATGGCAAGCACTGATACCAATAGTCCCGGTTCAAAAGGCCCGGTCGCCGGTCCGCTTTTGAGCAAAATCGATTCTCCGGCCGACCTGCGGAAGCTGCGCCCCGAAGAACTCCCTCAGGTGTGCGGTGAAATCAGGGATTTTCTGATTGGGTCCTTGTCATCCAATCCCGGACACTTCGCCTCAAGCATGGGGGCCGTCGAGCTGACTGTGGCGTTGCACTACGTTTTCAACACCCCCTACGACCGCATCGTCTGGGACGTGGGCCATCAGGCCTATGGTCACAAACTGCTGACCGGCCGCCGCGACCGCTTCGACACAAACCGCAAGCTGGGCGGTCTGAGCGGTTTCCCGAATCCCGACGAGAGCGAATATGACACCTTTGCTGCCGGACATGCGTCCAACTCCATTTCAGCCGCCCTCGGCATGGCGGTCGCGACCTCGCTCAAAAAGGAGACCCCCGAGCGAAACGTAATAGCCGTAATCGGCGATGCGTCTATCAGCGGCGGCCTCGCTTTCGAGGGCCTTAACAATGCGGCCAACTCTAACAGCGACCTGCTCATTATCCTCAACGACAACGACATGTCGATTGACCGCAACGTGGGGTCGCTCAACTCCTACCTCGCCCATCTGACCACCTCCAAGGGATATAACAACTTCCGCTACAAGATATATCACCGACTGCGCCGCATGGGGCTCGTGTCAGAGAGAGAACGCGGAAAGATTCTGCGTTTCAACAACAGCCTGAAATCGCTCCTCAGCGACAAACAGAACATTTTCGAGGGACTCAACATCAGATATTTCGGCCCGTTTGACGGCCATGATGTCAACCGCATCGTCGGAGTCCTCAACGATATAAAGGACATGAAAGGCCCGCGCATCCTCCACCTCTGCACCGTCAAAGGGAAAGGATTTGAACCGGCCGAAAAAGACCCCGCATCGTGGCACGCTCCCGGAAAATTCGACCCCGGGACAGGCGCTAAGATAAAAGACGGGAAAGAACTCGCGCCCAAGTATCAGGATGTTTTCGGCGAGATGCTCGTCGACCTCGCCTCCCGCGACGACCGTGTCGTCGGCATCACTGCCGCGATGCTGTCAGGCACATCGGTGGCGCGACTTGCCGAGGCATACCCCGAGCGCACGTTTGACGTGGGCATTTCCGAGGGACACGCCGTGACATTTGCCGGCGGCCTCGCCAAAGAGGGAATGCGCCCCTACGTCGCCATCTATTCCTCATTCCTCCAGCGGGCCTATGACCACATCATCCACGACGTCGCCCTCCAGCGACTGCCGGTGACATTCTGTCTCGACCGAGCCGGACTGGTCGGGGAAGACGGCGCGACCCACCACGGGGCCTTCGACCTCACTTACCTCCGCTCCATACCCGGCATGATAGTATCCTCGCCCCGCGACCAGAACTACCTGCGGCACCTGATGCTGACATCATCGCTCAACAATGACGGCCCGATGGCTATACGCTATCCCCGTGGAAACGGCGAAAATGTGCCCGATGAAACCCCGCGCGCACTGACCGTCGGGCGAGGCGAGAAACTCGCCTCGGGAACCGACCTGACCATCCTGTCGATAGGCCCTGTGGCATCAGATGTCACCGCTGCCATCGAGCGCGCCCGGGTGGAAACAGGTGTCAGCGTGGCCCATTATGACATGATTTTCCTCAAACCGCTTGACGAGGTTATACTCGACGAGGTCGCCAAGTCAGGCGCCCCCGTCATCACCGTCGAGGACGGCACTCTTGAAGGTGGCATGGGATCGGCTGTCGTCGACTGGCTGGCCGACCACGGATATTCTCTGCCCGTCACTCGCCTCGGTATTCCCGACCGATTCATTGCCCAAGGGACACCCCGGCAGCTGAAAGCAATGTGTGGATTTGATGCCGACGGAATCTACAGAACGATTGTCTCACTAACTCAGAAACGTCATGAAGATTGTTATAGCGGGAGCCGGTGAAGTGGGTTCCCACCTCGCCAAACTGCTGTCGCGCGAGGAACAGGATATTACGCTGATTGACGTTGATGCCGAGAAACTCGCAGTGCTCGATGCCAATTATAACCTGTTGACTTATACCGGAAACCCGACATCATTCCGCGCACTCAGTCAGGCCGGTGTCAACGAGGAGTCCGACCTGTTTATCGCCGTGACTCCCCACGAGACACAGAACGTCATGGCGTGCTCGATAGCGTCGAGCCTCGGCGCGACAAAAACCGTGGCCCGCATCGACAACTACGAGTACAAAGACCCCGAGAACCGTGACTATTTTAACGGTATAGGAGTCAACGACCTGATTTATCCCGAATATCTTGCCGCGATGGAGATAGTCACCGCGCTTGAACATAACTGGGTGCGCCACTGGTGGGAACTTCATGACGGCGAGCTGATACTCGTCGGCGTGAAACTGCGCGACAATGCCAAACTCATCGGCATGCAGCTCAAGGAACTCGCCATGACACAGCACAATTTCCACGTCGCAGCCATCAAGCGCAATCACGAGACCATCATCCCGCGAGGCGACGACTATGTGCGCGCCAACGACATCCTTTACTTCACTACAACCCGCGACCACGTCGACGAGCTTATAGATATATGCGGGAAGACTGCCCGACGCATCCGCGACGTTATCATCATGGGAGGCAGCCGCATCGCCATCCGCCTTGCAGCTATGGTGGGCGACAACTACAATTTCAAGATTCTCGACACTGACCGCGAAAAGTGCATCAGACTCTCTGAAAAATGCCCCAACGCCCAGATTATACATGCCGATGCCCGCGACACCGATGCGTTGCGTGAGGCCGGAATCGAAGACATGGACGCATTTGTCGCCCTGACTGACAGTAGCGAGACTAATATCCTGACCTGTCTGTCGGCCAAGGAATTCGGAGTGATAAAGACCATAGCCGAAGTCGAGAACCTTCAGTTCATCTCTGAAGCCGAGGGTCTTAATATCGGCACCATAATCAACAAGAAACTGCTCGCATCGAGCCGCATATTCCAGATTCTTCTCGACGCTGACTCCTCGACATCCAAGTGCATGGCGCTCGCCGATGCCGAAGTCGCCGAAATCGTGGTCAAGCCGGGTGCTAAAGTCACCCGCGCCCCGGTCAAAGACCTGAAACTGTCGCGCGACATGACCATCGCCGGCCTTGTCAGGGACGGCAAAGGCATGCTTGTTACCGGAAACACGGTTATCCGTCCCGGCGACTCGGTCGTCGTCTTCTGTCTCAACGGAGTTATCCACAAAGTCGAGAAACTTTTCAGCTGATCATGGCAAAACGCGTCATCATAAATTTCCCCATACTGCTCAGGGTCATCGGGTGGCTCCTCATGATAGAGGGAGTCTTTCTCGCCGTCCCGCTGATAACCTGTCTCGTCTACGGCGAGGACGACTGGAAAGCATTCGCTTGGTCAATGGCCGCCACGCTCGGCGCCGGAGCCGTCATGACATTCGGCCTGCGCCCGACCAGCAACAGCATGGGAAAACGCGAAGGATTCCTGCTGACCGCTCTTGTCTGGGTCTTCTTCTCAATCTTCGGCATGATTCCATTCATGCTGATGGAAGTACCCCTTAGCGTCTCCGATGCCTTTTTCGAGGCGATGTCAGGTTTCACAACCACCGGCGCGACTGTCCTCACCTCCATCAGCCATCTGAGCCACGGCGTCATAATGTGGCGCAGCCTCATGCAGTGGATCGGCGGCATGGGAATCATCCTTTTCACCCTCGCGGTAATCCCCATGTTGAACCACTCGGGGGGAATGCAGATGTTCAATGCCGAGGTCACAGGCATTACCCACGACAAGCTGCGGCCGCGCATCAGTCAGACAGCCAAGGGATTGTGGGCGATTTACATCCTCCTGACCATAATGCTTTTCGTCCTGCTGCTGATCGGGCCTATGAACCTTTTCGAGTCGATATGCCACGCTTTCAGCACCATGTCGACCGGCGGATTCTCGACCGAGGACGCGAGTCTTGCGGCATGGGATTCATCCTACATCGAGGTCGTCATGACCGTTTTCATGTTCCTCGGCGGAGTCAACTTCGCGTTGCTTTTCCGAGCCGCCCACGGCGAGTTTCGCCCCATATGGAAAAATGACGTGTTCCGCGCCTATCTCAAAGTTATACTCCTGATGTACCTGTTCTTTGTCTGCGGCATCATCTATCACGGGCAGGGAACATCGGTAAAGGCATTGACCCTCGACCCCCTGTTTCAGATTATATCCACCATAACATCAACCGGCTACACGGTCACCAACTTTGAAAACTGGGGCACCTTCTGCCTCGCCCTCGTCTTTGCCCTGATGTTTTTCGGCGCCTGTGCCGGGTCAACCAGCGGCGGAGCCAAAATCGACCGAATGATATACCTGTTCAAGAACTGCCGCAACGAGATTGACCGCTGCATCCACCCCAACAACATCTACACCGTGCGCGTCAACGACAAGGTTGTCCCCGGCGAACTCGTCTCAAAGGTAATCGCCTTCCTCTGCCTCTACGTCATCATCATCATGGTCGGCGGTATTGTGCTGACAGCCTTCGGCTTGCCACTTGTCGACTCCTTCTTCTCGGCATTCTCCTGTATAAGCAACACCGGTCTCGGAGCTGGCGTGACAGGCTATGGAGGCTCCTACGAGATTGTCCCCGATGCTGGCAAATGGCTCCTCGCCCTGATCATGCTCATCGGCCGCCTCGAACTATTCACCGTCCTCATCATCTTCTCCCGCACCTTCTGGCGCAAGTGACAGCAAGTCAGAATATTAGGAATTGAAATATTTGAGAACTTGAATGCTGATTCTTTCAACGATGCCGGTTACAAGGGCGTTTCCCATTAGGAAGGCTCTACGGGTATCAGTTGCCCCCTTGGTATGATTGTCCGGAAACATATTGAGTCGCTCAAGTTCTATCGGAGTCAGTCTCCGATAGCGTCCGCTTGGAGTAAGAACAATATGCTTGAACCGTGATGGTGAAGCCCCTCCTTCTCCGGTAATGATGGTGCGTGACGCCTTGTCGAGATAGTCGGGGAAAGCCATTGGGCCTTCCGAATAATTGTATTCGTACCCGGTCGTTTTATTAATGCGTTTTTCCGATTTTCCCCCCTTGGCATAACGCCATCTGTCTATGTCATTATCATTTATAAAGAAATCGGATGGTATTTCGGACTCGTCAATCAGAACGTCTCCCAATGTGACAAATGGCCCGTTGTAAGACGGTGTTGTCGCAACGGTGTATACCGTACGGTCAATCATTATCCCGGAGTTCTTAAACGGAGTTGTCGATTTACCTTTGTTAAAGGTTTGAGAGACTTCTGACAATGTTCCATTTATGGTGAATGTTGTCAATGGCGCATCAGATCTGGTCACTCTAAATGCTTTGGCCATAATTCCATCCTTATACAGCCAGTCAGATGGAGATTGGAGTGATTTTCCTATATTGGTGTCTTTTTTGAACGCAAATATGTATGTGCGTCGTCTACGTTGTGGCATTCCGTATTCTGCCGCGTTGATTACACGCCATTCAATGTCATACCCTAAATCACTCAGTGATGCAAGTATGATTGCGAAATCGCGTCCTCTTTGTGATGCAGGAGAGCTGAGGAGTCTGTCAACATTCTCAAGCATGAGTATTTTGGGCGGATTAGGATGGTCTCTTAATATTCGGTGTATCTGCCACCAAAGGACACCTTTTTTTCCTTCAATACCTCCGGCATTCTTCAAGGTGGTGGCTACCGAATAGTCCTGACAGGGGAAACCTCCCACAAGTATGTCTGCTTCAGGAATTTCTGTCGTGTCTATTTGGTTGATGTCAACATTGGAATGTCCTTCCGGCCCAAATTGATTGCAGTATACTATTGATGCGTCCTGTCGTTTGGTCGATGGTTCCCATTGATTACTCCATACGGTTTTGAATCGTTGTGATGCACGTTCAAGGCCGATTCTAAAGCCTCCGACTCCTGCAAATAATTCAACGACTCTTATGTCAGACGGAGAAGTTTCAATATTTTCAAGGGGAAATAATGTCGGTGACTGGCAAGAACGGCTGTATGCAGCCAATGGCTCGCAAAGTGTATGGGAATGTGATGAATCCGAAATGTTATACATCAGATGAAGAATTATCAATTATTTGTTTTACAAAGTCAGCGTTGAACCAATAACAATATTTTTCGGCCGTACCGCCATTGGGATTAGGAACGGTGTCAGTCTTTCTGCGGGCCTTGGGTCTTACATGGAAGTATCTGTGGTCGCGAATACTCCAAAATGCGTTTAGGCGAATGTTATTGTTTAATACATTTTCACGAATATTTTGCCAATATTCGGTAGCTAATTGCAGGTAGTCAGTCGGCATTGTCCAAAAGAAAACCTTGTCCAATATATAGGAACCTTCTATCGTGTCTGTCCCTGTTTTGTTATTGCGGACAGTTATAGTGGCATTGTCCGATGGTTTGAATACCACAAATAAAAAGCGATTTGTAAAAAGTTCGTAAAGTTCTGAATCGACCCATTCGTCATTGTCAAAAATTTCTTGATAATCAATATTCTTGAACGACATTGATTCTTCAGGCATTCCTTTTGTGTTAAGTCTAAGCGTTTTCACTATAATTCCGGATTTGACAAATTCGTCGGAATGTGTCAATCGCTTACTTTTTCCGTTTGAGGCAATAAGACCGGCTACATCTGCATATTTGCTTTTAGACTGATATGGAGTTATGCCAAGTTTTTCGCATATCTGGAGGTAGTCTAACCCGCGATAGGCATCAAACCGTTGTAATATAATTTGCTCAAATGACTTTGATTCAAGTTCTTGTTGGCTTACAAGTTCATATTGAACATCTGCGGGAACGGAATAGTTGCTATAATGGTTGTTGCCTGATTCTGTAACATGGCTGAGAATATAGCGCATATATGCCGGTTTTAGGCTGAATGCGCGTTTGTTGGCCCGAATGTCTGAATAAGGTTGTCTTTGCGGAGAATCTCCTTTTTGCCCCTTGCGGCATGCTCCAAGATAAAGCGTATCTCCTTCTGAAAGTAGATGAGCCTCTCCTCGACGTACTTTTTCTGCGATTGTGCAATAATCTTTTTTTATTAAAAGCAAATCTTTTTCGGGTAACTGCCACAGTATTCTGAACAAGAACTTATAGTCATAGGTGGGAGTCCCTTTTACATGTAGGTAGAAAAGTAGTAGCATTAGTTTGCACTTGGCAATCAAATGCGAGTCCTCGAATCGGGTGTTGACCAGCTCGAAATAGTCAATCATAGTACACACCAATCTTTCTTTTATCCGAAATGCCCCGTCGGCTTTAGACTCTAATAGCGGCGTGCATTTTAGTTCCAGATTAGCTTCTGCAAAATCAGCTTCTTGGTTTGAATTAATCTCATAGTTGAAGAACAGTTCTTCAACCATTTGACCTAACCCCCCTTTTCCTTTGCGATTCTGAGAAATGACATCATCCCCCAAAAGAGAATGGAGAGAATGGCCAATTAGTGATTGGCTAAACTCGTAGATGGAAAGCGGGTCTTTCCTGTTGAACGGAATGTTATGATGAAATTTATCGCTCATACAGAGGGTTTCGCAGATTTAAAACTGGTTGTTAAGTATGCAAAAATAGTAAAAATAGTTGGATTTGTCAAGAGGATGTCCTTGGGGAAAGGTTCGCTGCTGAATGCTGAATCTGATTTGATTTTGTCGGACTCAATTGATGATTGTCTGCTAATGTTTGCATTTGATGATTGTAAGTTGTATATTTGTAATCTAAACCATAAAAAATACATCAAAATGACACGAGGGAAATCGATATGCCGGGTGTTGAGAGAAATCCGTCGGCAGATAGCCGAGGCAAACGAGATTGGGTATGACAGTTCCGATTGTCATTACCAAGGTGAGTGTGCCGGTACATGTCCCAAATGCGAGGCTGAGGTCGTCTATCTTGAAACTCAGCTGTCGGCGCGCCGCATGGCTGGAAAAGCAGTCGCTTTGGCTGGAATCTCGACCTCGATGTTTCTGGCTGCATGTCAGGGGGAGACCGCTATCCGCAATGATATTGTTAATGCAGAACCGATTACGGAGCAAGCACCGGTTAACCCCATTGAAAATACCGATACTTTGGAGGTGGTTAGGGAGTTCACAGGCGAAGAGGTGGTGATTGACGACCCGAATTTGCCGATTGATACAGCCACTTATGTCTTTTATCGACCTGACATACGCCCTCAGTTTCCCGGAGGGAAAGAGGCTCTTGACAAGTTTATTGCTAAAAATCTTCGGTATCCCAAGGATGCATACAAGCAAAAGATAGATGGAACCGTAGTTGTCTCTTTTATTGTATCACGGGAAGGGGATATAAGTGGACTCTCTGTTATCAGCAGTTTGCATCCATCACTTGATAGCGAGGCAAGACGGCTTGTGAGAAGTATGCCGAAATTCATCCCCGCAAAAGTGGATGAGGTTAATGTCAATGCTTCTTGTCTGCTTTATATTGAGTTTGATCTTGAGGCTAAAAATATAAAACTTACAGAACCTAAGTTGAATTATAATGACTGCGTCACTCTATCGCCCGATATGCAGTGAAGGGTATAGGTTCACTCCAATGTCACTAACTTAACGCAACAGTTCCGAAGAAATTCATACATGGATAAATCGGTCACCAC